>NZ_DBHIEQ010000001.1:156812-216211 GCF_057250505.1 Lachnoanaerobaculum sp.
ATAGAACTTGATTGCTTAAATAATGAAATTGACACTATAAATCTGGCATTTGATTTGGGCTTTAGGCTAATAGAGATAAAACCGCCTTTGATTAGATTAAGAGGGACTACAAGTATGCTTGATTTGGGAAAAATCATGAACTTTAAAGAAGATAGTTTGTTTCCATTTTTCTTTATAAATATAGACGACGGCATTATAGCCGACCAATATTTTAAAGAATTATTGATTTATAAAAAAGATAAATTTGATTTGATTACAGATATACTAAAGCGTAATAATGTAAATTTCCATTAATAGAGGAGTTTATATCCTGACAAGTCACAGTGCTAATGCCTTTTGCTTGTCAGGATATTTTTAATCTCAAAAATCTTTATTTAAAGTCTATATTATTCAAAAAATCACCGATTATACCCCTGTACTCAGCCTTGCCCAGTACTTCTCTTGACTGTGCATGTGCCGCATTCGGTACCAAATGAAGCTCCGAATATCCTGCTGTGGCAGCCTTATTTACCTGTGAATTCTCAGGCAAAATAAAGGTATCCGCCTCACCATGTATAAAGCATATAGGTACTTCATTTCCCACAAGAGCATCCTTTGGCGAAGTCTTTTTCATATCATATCCGTATCTTAACTTCATGGCGATATTTACACTCGGCAATACAAAGCCCACCTTTGCCACACTGTAGCTTGTGTGAATAAGATCGTAAAGATTGTCAAAACCGCAATCCGCCACTACAAAATCCACCTTCGGCTTTTTAGCAAGCACCGTCAGTGAAGTCGCCGCACCCATTGACTCGCCGTGAAGCCCAAGCTTTATATTGCCGTATCTGTTATATGTATCTTCAATAAGCTTATATAAGTCCTCAGATTCAAACTGCCCGAGGCTTACTGTCGCCTTTGCATTCTCACCATGGTCTCTCATATCATAGATAATGCAGTTGAATCCAAGGTCAATATATGAATCCACATACTTCACCGCACCGTATCTGTTTGACTTAAAGCCGTGGCTGATTATCACATACTTATCACTCGGTATAGGATTTTTTACCAAGGTTACATGGAGGTCGTAGTCATTAAGACCCTTTACTATATAATCCTCTTTCTCATAGTCGTCATAATCTCCCCAAAGCTTATGCTCCTTCTCCCAAGACACCTCTTTTTCCAACGTGGAAACCTTCGGGTTTGCCATCTGTGACGCAAGTCCCAGAATAAATCTGCAATACCATCCGATTGCAACAAATACAATTATTATTGCAATCGCAATTATTATTTTCTTCATCTAATATATATCACCTTTCTATAAATACAAAACTCAAAATTAATCGCTAACAGTATAAACATTTCAATTGTATCTATCAAGTTTTTTATTCTGTTTTAAGTATAAAATATGTGTACTATTGAACTTTTACTTCAAATAATATATATTTATGTTAGTAATACCTACTTAACCGCGCACTTCAGGAGGTTCATTATGAATAGAAACGATGATAACAGCATAACCTATATAGCTTACAAGGTTGCAATACTGCTTGTACTGTTGATATTGATATTTAATGCGGATGAAATTGCACCACGTATATTCCTTTATAATTATGCAAATAACAACTACAGTGAATTATCATTTATGCAGGCATATATTACAACACAGATAATACTTTCTCTTTTGTCTGTTTTGGATATAGGATTGATAGTGGTTGATTATCTTAAATTAAAGAAATAGGATAGGTTTTACCCTATCCATACTTGTCCGGAATTTCCGGGGATATTTACATGCATATTCCCGTCGAAATTCCTTTTTTCTCCTGAAAAGATTTCTGTAAATTCACCGCTGATATTTAAATGAATATCAGCATTATTGTCATCATTATTTACTATGGCAACAAGTCTCTTATCTCCATATTCTCTTAAGAATGCATACTGTCTGTTGGTAAGCAAAAGTTCCCTATAGCCTGCTTCTCCTACCCACTGATTATTAAGTCTCATATTACCAAGAGCCGCAATCCTTTTTGTATTCTCATTTGTATTAACGGCATCCTTATAATCTTCTATCTTCAGCTCAGGCCTGAGAATTTCATCCGCATAGGGTTTCTTCTCACCCTCAATAGCAAACTCCGAGCCGTAGTATATGGACGGCTTTCCCGGTAATGTATACAAAAGTACATGAACAGGGAAGAAATGTGCCTTGTTATTAAGCTTTGTGATGATTCTTGCCACATCATGGTTGTCAACAAAGTTATAAAAAGCATTTGCGATATGCATTCCCATATCTGTACAGCGCTTTACGGTATGTGCTATCTCAAAATAGTTGTGGTCATTGTGGCCTGAATAAAGAGCCTTGTGCAGCCAATAGTTTGTCACCGAATGAAGCATCTCATTATTTACCCATCTGGTATAATCACCGTGGATAACTTCTCCCAAAAGCCAAAAATCCTGCTTACATGAATCTGTCACAGACCTTAACTCCCTCATAAATGTAAAATCAAGTACATCAGCCGCGTCAAGCCTTATTCCGTCTATATCAAACTCACTTATCCAAAATCTTGCCACATCCAAAAAATACTCTCTTACAGCCGGATTTTGGTGATTCAAGTTTACAAGTGTACCGTGTCCGTCCCAGCTGTCATAGTATAGACCGTCATTGTAGTCATTGTTCCAATCAAAATGTATATTTTTAAACCAGTCCTTGTATGCACTGTTTTCTCTATGTTCCCTCAAATCCTTAAAGGCGAAAAACTCTCTGCCGACATGATTGAAAACTCCGTCCACTATAACCTTTATACCTCTTTCATGGCAAACCTTTACAAAGTTCTTTAAGTCATAATTGTCACCGAGCCTTGAATCAAGCTTTTTATAATCAATCGTCTCGTAACCATGTGCCACAGACTCAAAAAGCGGACCGATATATATCGCATCACAGCCGATTTCATTTATATGTGGCAACCAATCAAGCAGCCTATTAAGCCTGTGCTCACCCGCTTCAAAAGTATTTGTCCTTGGTGCTCCCGTCATTCCTATAGGGTAAATATGATAAAATACCGCACCGTCATACCATTTCATAAAACCTCCTCCAAATATTCGAGGCTTTTAAACAAAACCTTTACACTGCATCCTGTCATACAAAGATTGTGATTAAAAGCCCCCTGAATATTCTTTATAAAATTATTTTTTATATACTTTCAGTACATTGTCCATTCTGGATTTCATATTTTCAAGTACCATATCAAAAAGCGTGATTGCAAACATGCTCTCCACTACTACCACCGCTCTGGGTACCACTACAGGGTCATGTCTGCCTTTTATCTCAAGCTTCACTTCTTCATTTATTGCATTTACAGTATCCTGTTCCTTGGCAATTGAAGGAGTAGGCTTTATTGCCGCATTGATAATAATAGGTGAACCGTCACTGATACCGCCTAAGATACCTCCCGACATATTGGTTCTTTTTCTGATATGCAGTCCTTCATCATCCTCGTCAATATAAAAAGGATCGTTGTTTTGTGAACCTGTCATAGTGCTTACATGAAATCCTGCACCGAACTCCACACCCTTTACGGCACCGATACTCATAACGGCTGCTGAAAGTCTTGCATCAAGCTTATCAAATACCGGCTCCCCAAGCCCCGGCATCACACCTGTAGCTATACATCCTATGATACCGCCAAGTGAATCCTTATCCGACTTAGCTTCTTTTATAAGCTCTATTGCTCTCATAGCTGCATCTTTGTCAGGCATATATACCGCATTTTCACTGCATTCATCCAAGTTCAGCGACTGTGCGTATACGTTTCCTATACTCTGTGTAAACGCCTGTACCTTAATACCCAGCATATCAAGTGCCTTTGACGCTATTGCACCTGCTATTACTCTTCCTATTGTCTCTCTGCCCGAGCTTCTTCCGCCGCCTCGGTAATCTCTGAATCCGTACTTTGAATCATAGCCGAAATCGGCATGTCCGGGTCTGTATGTGATTGCAAGTTCATCATAATCTTGTGATCTTTGTGAAGTGTTTTCTATCATCACCATAACAGGTGTACCTGTAGTCAATCCTCCAAATACGCCTGAATAAATCCTACATTTGTCGCTTTCATTTCTTGAAGTGGTCACAGTGCTTGTACCCGGTCTTCTTCTGTCCAAGTACTTTTGAATATCCTCTTCACTTAAAGGTATACCTGCCGGTACTCCGTCCACAATCGCTCCCAATGCCGCTCCGTGTGACTCTCCGAATGTTGTCACTCTGAAACTTTTTCCAAAACTTGAACCTGCCATTAAACCTCCACTATGACACAGCAATTCGGTTGATTTACTTTTACCGAGTTTGCGCACATTACAATCAGCCCGGTCTTATAATCTATCTTAAAGAATGTGATGGTTCCGCTCTCATGGTTTATAGACGCTATATGCTTATTGTCTGCAAAAACCGCTATATCCTTAGGATACTCACCGCTTATCGGTAAGCACATCTTCTCCTTCAAAAGACCTGTATCGGCATCTCTTTGATATAAGCACACCGAATCATCTCCTGCATTTGATACAAATATGAACTTATCGTCTGCGCTGAATGAAAGAGCGGTTGCGGCTGTCAATTCGGACAGTTTATTGCTCCCTGTTGTAGGCACTGTTTGAATCTTTTCAATATTCGGTACTCTGCACCCCGGTTTGGCTTCATATGAGAACACATCTATAACATTTTTCATTTCATACATCAAGTACAGATACTTTCCGTCCTTTGAAAACTCAAAAAATCTCGGTGCGGAATTGATTTTGCATGAAATCATATCTACAAGATTGAGCGTCTCATCCTTATCATCAAAGTGATATATCTTAACCTGGTCTATACCGAGGTCCGCCGCCATTACAAAATGTCCGTCAGGTGTTGTTCTGGTACAGCTTACATGAGGTCTGAAGTTCCTCTCCGCAATAGAGCCAAGTCCTTTGTGATATACCTCATCCACTATATCTCCCACACTTCCGTCTTCATGCAATCTGAGCACTGTAATCTTTCCGTCATGATAGCCCGATACAAAGATATATTTGTCATCAACGTCTGTAGAAAGATGACAACCTCTCATTCCGTTTATCTTCACACTGTTAAGTCTTTCAAGCCCTCCGTCAGGTAATATATTAAATGAGACTATGCCTTCATCCGCTATAGAGTACAATACCTTTTGATTCCTTGACTTAATGACATAAGAAGAGTTGTCAACATCTACCTCACCTTTTTTTACAAAACAACCCTTATCCGGATTCACATCATATATTGTGATTCCCTTTGCCTTACCGGTATATGAATAAGAACCTACATAAGCAACATATTTTCCGCTCATAGCCATACTCCTTTAAACTTAAAATATCCGTTGTCAGGCGGTATACTCTACAATCCGCCTGAAAGCTTAATCATATTTTATCATAAAATCAAACCACTTTGAACTTATTTATAAAATATATACTATATTACCCAATCAAAGTTGTTACTCAGTTCGTACGGAGTATTCTGGTACACATAGAAGTTGAGCCAGTTGGCATACAGTGTATTTGAAAAGTTCCTCCAACAAAGCACAGGCCTTGAAAACGGATTGTTGTCTGTAAAATAATTTTTAGGCAGTGCAGGATTAAGCCCCTTTGCCACATCTCTGTGATATTCATTGCCAAGAGTCATCCTGTCATACTCGGGGTGCCCCTGTATAAATACCTGTGAACCGCTGCCGTATTCATTGAGTACCAACAACACTCCTGCCTCATCAGACTTTGCAAGCACTTCAAGTTCAGGATGCTTTAATATATCCTCAAGTCTGACCTCGGTATTCCTTGAATGCGGACAGTTCACATAATCGTCCATACTTCTTACAAGCGGTACTTTTTTCTTTAAAATCTCATGTGTAAAAACACCTGTAAGTTTCTCATCTCTGTCATACTTAGGCACACCGAAGTGATAGTAAAGCCCGGCCTGTGCAGCCCAACAGATATGCAGAGTGGATGTGACATGAGTCTTTGACCACTCCATTATCTCACACAGCTCATCCCAATAATTGACCTTGTCATAGTCCATACATTCCACAGGCGCACCTGTGATAATCATTCCGTCATATTTTTCAGTCTTTATATCATCAAAAAAAGTATAAAACTTATTCAAATGGCTTTGGCTTGTATTCTTTGACTGATGGCTCTTCATCATAAGGAACGAACAGTCCACCTGTAACGGAGTGTTTGAGAGCGCTCTAAGTATCTGAGTCTCCGTATCCTCCTTTATAGGCATCAAATTAAGTATCAAAATCTGCAAAGGACGAATATCCTGTGATATGGCTCTGTCCTCATCCATAACAAATATATTTTCAGATTCAAGTATCGCCTTTGCAGGTAATTCTTTCTGTATTTTTATCGGCATAATACCTCTTTCCCGGTAGACAATGTCTACAAAAAATCATTATTCCAAAAGCTTCAGAAAATCCTCTTCAGATATTATTTCCACTCCAAGCTCCTTGGCCTTTTTATTCTTTGAAGAATTGGAGGCGGTATCATTATTTATGAGGTAGTTTGTCTTACTTGACACGCTGCCTGACACCTTACCTCCGTTTTTTTCTATAAGCTCCTTCAATTCATTTCTGTTTGAAAAATGTTGTAGCGAACCTGTGATTACACATACCTTTCCTGATAATTTATCACCGCCTCCGCTTTCTTCTTTTTCAAATTTCAGAATCTTTCTAAGACTCTCTACATTTTCAATATTTTTCTCAGACCTGAAAAAATCCGCTATTGAGTTTGCAAGCACCTCTCCGATTCCCTCTATCTCAAGCAAATCATCCTTACTTGCAGATATTATCCTGTCAATATCATTGTCAAAATACTTTGCAATCATCTTTGCATTGGCACTTCCGATTCCGGCTATGCCAAGTGAATAAAGAAATCTTGATACGGTGGTATTTTTAGCTTCATCAAGTGCGGCCATCAACTTTTCATAGCTTCTCTTTCCGAAACCCTCCATATTTATAATCTCATCCTTGAACCTGTCAAGGTGAAACAGATCACTGTCACTCTTTATAAAGCCCTTTGAAAGGAATTTTTCAAGTGTGGACTCTGAAAGTCCGTCTATATTGAGTGCATCTCTGGATGCCATCAGGGCATATTGCTTGATATGCTTTACCTGACAGTCAGGATTTGTACACAGAAGTACTTTTGACTCATTGTCCTTTTTTATTGTGGTATCCTTTCCGCAGGCAGGGCATATCTTAGGAACTTTTTCAGTGTTTGACTTTGTAAGATTTTCATATACCTGCGGGATTATCATATTTGCCTTATAAACGGATATCTCATCACCGACTCCAAGCATAAGCTCTTCAAAGATACTCACATTGTGAAGACTTGCTCTTGAGACTGTAGTTCCTTCAAGTTCTACAGGCTCAAATACCGCCACAGGATTTATAAGTCCGGTTCTTGACGGACTCCATTCGATATATTTTAACTTTGTAGTCTGTCTTTCATCACTCCATTTGAATGCTATAGCATTTCTCGGAAACTTTGCGGTACTTCCAAGCCTTTCACCAAGTGCAATATCGTCAAGCAAAAGCACAAGACCGTCAGACGGTATATCATTATCGGCTATCCTTGACTCAAAATTTGCTATATCATTTGCCAATGACGCCCTGTTTGTAAACTTATACTCCACAACATCAAAGCCCTCATTTTTTGCCCACTCAAACTGCTTTGCCTTGGAGTTCTCAAAGTCTATATCATCCGCTTTTACAACATTGAAAACATTGAAATATACCTTTCTCTCCTTTGTAACTGCAGGATTCAGCTGTCTTACAGAACCTGAACAAAGATTTCTCGGATTTTTATACCTGGCATCGGCATCGGTAATACTATCATTTATTCTTTTAAAATCGGAATATTTTATAACAGCCTCACCTCTAAGTATCAGCTCTCCCTTATATTCAATCTTTAGCGGAACATTCTGAAAGTTCTTTGCATTGTTTGTAATTACCTCACCTATGATACCGTTTCCTCTTGTAACCGCCTCTACAAGCTCACCGCCTCTATATGTGAGTACGATGGTCAGTCCGTCCATCTTCCAAGACAGCAGCGCCTCATTATCACCCAGCCAGTCCTCAAGTTCAGTCACACTTTTGGTCTTATCAAGTGAAAGCATAGGACTTTCATGTGCCTTCTTAGGCAGTTCACTTGCCGTCTCATAGCCTACATTCTGAGTAGGAGAATTGGATAATACAACATTTGTTTCTTTTTCAAGTTTTACAAGTTCGTCATACAGCTTGTCATACTCTATATTCGGCATTATCTCAACCGCATCCACATAGTAGCTTTTTGCAGCCTTATTCAAAATCTCCACCAACTCTTTGATTCTAGCCTTTTTATCCATTATCTCTTATCCCCAGTTCTTTATACAATCTTTTGGTCTCTTCTTCGCTTAAGTTGCGATAATCTCCTACCGCCAGACCTTCAAGCTTTATATTCACTATCCTGACTCTGTTGAGCTTTTGTACTTTTCTGCCGCAGGCCGCACACATTCTTCTTATCTGTCTGTTAAGCCCCTGAGTAAGCACAATGCTGAAGGTGTTTTTATTTAATTTTTTAACCTTACACTTTCTGGTCTTTGTCTTAAGTTCATAAAGATAGATACCGTTTGACATCTTCTCTATAAACTCATCATCTATATCCTTGTTTACCTTTACTACATACTCTTTCTCGTGATAATTTGCCGCCCTCAGTAAGGTGTTTGTAAGTGCCCCCTGATTTGTGAGAAGCAAAAGTCCGCTTGAGTCCTTATCAAGTCTTCCTACAGGATAGATTCTCTCCTTCATTCCTATATAGTCCACCACATTCATTGCGCCGTCATTGTCAGAGGTGGTACATACTACACCCTCAGGCTTATTAAAGGCGATGATTATAGGCTTTACCTTTTCTACATCTTTACCTGTCGCAATATATTTTCCGTCAAGACTTACAAGGTCTTCCTCTCCTACCATTGCACCGAGGCTTGCCGTCTCTCCGTTTATCATGACTCTGTTTGCTTCTATAGCTCTGTCAGCCTCTCTTCTTGAACAAACCCCTATGCTTGCCAAAAACTTATTCAGTCGCATTCTTTACTCTCTTCCTTCCCACTGTTATACATATGATTGAAACTATAAAACATATACCTGCAAGTAACTGTGATACCGCTATATTTGTATGCGGCAACAAAAGGCTGTCCGTACGAAGTCCCTCTATAATCATTCTTCCAAGTCCGTATCCTCCAAGATATATAAAGAATACCTCACCGTCAAACTTCTTTCTCTTCCTGTACCATAACATAAAGAAAAGCACCAAAAGATTCCAGCAACTCTCATAAAGGAATGTAGGGTGAACCTGAATATATTTCACTCCGTCTATATCCATAACATGGCTCAGTACATTATCATTTAACATTCCCGAGCCTACCATATCAAGCTTATACCTTAGTGCAAAAAGTGAGTTTGTATACCCTCCGAATGCCTCGGCATTGAAAAAGTTACCCCATCTTCCTATAATCTGACCCAGGATAAGTCCCAAAACTCCACTGTCGGCCATAGAAAAAAAGGACTGTTTTTTTACCTTGGTAAAAACTATAAGTGTAATTACCGCCGCTATTACACCTCCATATATTGCCAGTCCGCCGCCTCTTAGATTGAATATCTGCAAAAGATCGTCTTTATACATATCCCACTCAAATATTACATAATAAGTTCTTGCACCTATTATTGAAAATATTATGGCATACATTGCAAAATCCAGATACAATTCAGGGTTTTGCCCCCTTCTTTTGGCATCTGCACAGGCCATATTTATACCTGCAAGCATTCCAAGTGCTATGATTATCCCATAAAAGGCAATCCTGAAGCCGAAAATATTGATATGATTTACCAAATGTTTTATATAAATCCCCAAATGTGGAAACGAAACGTCCATATATACCTCCAAATATTTTTATTTTCATAGTATAACATATCGGAAGGGATATGGCAGCGAAAATTAGTATAAAATATGTTAAAGAAGTTAACATGAAAACTTTTCAAATAAAAACACCCTATGTTTTTACATAGAGTGCCTGTCGCTTATTATGTAATTCTTATAACTCTTCTAAAGAAATCATAGCCGCCGTTTATATACTCACCTGTCTCTTCATCCTTATTTTCAAAATATGGCGAAACCGGAAAATATCCCCAAATAGGCCCCAGTCCTCCGCATATATTGCGTCCTCCGTCTCCACCCTTATATGAAAATACTCCGTCATCATATACAATCTCTCTGCAATAGGGATCAAAAGCTATATGCAGCCCGAAGAAGTTTTCTTTTTCTAAAGTGTAATCGTCTTCATTATCAGTCCACTCCATATGTCTAAGCTTCATGGAAAAATCCATATCGTTGCCCCAAGGAAATATGCTTCTACATCCCTTGCCTGATAAATACTCCCACTCTCTTTTTGTGGGAAGAGAGTAACCTTTATCTTTTATATCCTGAAGCAGTTTGTTAAATGTGGTTTCTTTATACAGTTTACCGTACCAACTTTCATTTTCTTTATACAGACAAATACTCTTATGAACTGTTATTTCAGATATCCCCTTCTTTTCAGCATTTTCAATCTTTGCTTGCCACTCTTTGTTTTCTTTAAGTTCATCATCCGAAATACCCTTCCAGCAGGTTTCACTGTAGTCTTTTTGTACTAACATAGGATGTATTAAAATGGTCTCCTCCTTACTGAAATTATTACTAAGATAGTCTTCTATTGTTGATATAAATTCATTATCTTCAAGCTTTTCTTTGATTTTCTCTGTAACAGAATCTTGGCTGTCAGTTTCATCTTCATACTCGTCTATAAATGAGTATGCAAGATCATATAAATTTTCTTCATTGAAAATTTCAGAAGGCTTTCTACCTTTAAAGTCAATTCCCAGCTTAACACGCTCTCCCGGAACAAAAACAAATTCGATACCGTCTTTTGAGATGAACTCTGCCGTATATGTCGACTTTCCAAAAGCTGAAAATTTTTTAAAACAAAGTATTTCCAAATCGTAGATACCGGCAAGATTATTTAATAATTCTTGTTTATCAGAGATGGAAAGTAAATCATATATGGGATTGAATAATTTTTCTGTTTGTATACTGTTCATGGATAGGTTCTCCTTATCATAAAATCTATATTTATCTGAATCTGATATTGTAAACAATTCGCAATAATGTGACCGTGACAATTTTCCAGACACTGTCCGGAAAATTGGATGATTTATATATATGAGCCTCATATTGTATAGATTAGATAATGAAAATCCCTACAGAACTTTATCTAACAGGCTTTTAGTTAAATCTTCCACATCCAGCTTAGTAATTCCAAAACTCTTCTTCCCGGCATCTTTAATGGATGCTCCTATATGGTAAACCTCTTTTCTATCTATGATAATAAATCTATCTCAGAATATTAAGAGTATTTACATCAACATAATTATCTATAAGTATAAGCTCTCCCATTACTTTAACTCAACTCTTTCAAGTCGAGCAAACATTTCTCTATTAGAAAGCATGGCGATACCTTGTTCTGTAAAGGCATAAGGGTTTGAAGATAAATGTTTCAAAGTTTTGAACCGGTCACAATTTGTGACCGGTTCATATTTCTCATCATCACTTATTTGAAATCTAAAGCTTTCAAGATCCGTTATCAACTTTTATAAGAGTTTTATCCCCTAACATAAATACATCCATTTTCCCTTTAAATCATTTGCACTCTAATACCGTTTAAATCTTACCTATTTTTATGTCGTGTTATGCAGGCTGTTCATTTATTTTAAGTTTTCAATCTACAACCTTCAAGTATCCCTTTTAACTCTGAATTTTTTATTATCTATAATATTAGATACTGTGAAGTTATGCCATATACTATAACATTTTTATAATTGAACAGGTACAGAAAAAGCACATAACTGAAAGCTTCCATTATCTTAACGTTATATTACTTTATACTATTCGATATTTTAGACAAATAAAACCACCTCTATCCCTACAAACCGGAATTTTTAAGCTTTAGTTATCGGAATCCAAAGTTCCATTTTATAGTCTTTGCTATCCATATCACCTTCATAATAATATTCAAAGTCAGGTTTTCCTGAATGGACATAGCCATGCTCAGGGAAGAATACTTCCATCGCATATTTCCATCCGTTATGAATACAATCCGGAACACTTCCTATTAACTCTACAACGGCATACTCTGTTTCTTCCACTTTCAAAACATCTAAACCCATGCTTATGGCTTTGTCTACATCATTAACAATATAGCCTGCCATGTAGTTTATTATGCTTGGATTTTCCACATCATGACAAACGCCCATGCTTTGACCGCTTCCCAAACTTGCAAGTTCATCGTAGCTATATTTTTCATATAGCTTATTCCATACACTCGGACATAATGATGAATTGATGCTTTGCTCATTTACACCTGCAACCGCAAATGCTTTTTTCTTTTGAATTGTAATATTCATGCTTCTTCCTCCTCTTACACTTAGTGCTAATTGCACTCGTGATACTAATTTGAACGGTTTCCCGTTTCTTACCTCAGAGGGAGTAAATCCATGAAAATTCTTGAACGCTGTTCCAAATGAATCTGATGACTCGTATCCGAATTTGAAAGCAACATCAATAATCTTTTCATCCGTATCTCTTAATATAACGGCTGCTTCCGTCAATCTTCTGCTTCTTAAATATTCTGAGAGCGTTGTTTCGGTCAAAATAGAAAACAAGCGACTGAACATTGAATAAGAGTATCCTGATAACCGGGTTACTTTCTTTTCGTCAATTTCATCATCGAGAACTGTTTCAAGATAATCAATCGCATTGTTAAACGACTTGATAATATTCATTTCAAATCCCCCTTTATTTCGGTTTATTTTAGTATAGAGGAAGATTTCTTCTCCTACCCTACAATATCCGTACAAGTTTTATAGGTTTCATATCGTAGAAAGTTATAACTTCTAATTTGTACTATTCATTACAAAATAAGCTTTTACATAAGCAAGTAATATTTCATCCGAATAATCTCCCCCTGTAGAATATGCTATGTTCATTATTTCTAATGTAGCTTCATCTAAATTCTTGTCATAATTTGTAAATTCTGAAACTATTTTTTTACATTTTTTAAAATTATCTTCATTTGCTCCATATGGCAATTTCATCCGGTCATCCTTTCTACAAAAGGTTATGCAAAAGCTCACTGCTTTACTCTTTTAAATTATACACCTATATGTTAAAATATAACACGTTAACCATGATATTTATTCAGGTTTTATTGTGAATATACTTATTCAAAACAAAAATATTTTAAAGAAGGTTTTTATATGAAACTAGGAATCGTCGGCTTGCCAAATGTAGGCAAGAGTACATTATTTAACTCATTGACAAAGGCAGGTGCTACTGCCGCAAACTATCCTTTTGCTACCATTGACCCTAATGTAGGTGTTGTAGCGGTACCGGATGACAGATTAAAGGAACTTGGCAAATTATATAATACAAAGAAGGTTACACCTGCACTTATAGACTTCGTAGATATCGCAGGTCTTGTAAAAGGTGCCAGCAAGGGTGAAGGACTTGGAAACCAGTTTTTATCAAATATTCGTGAATGTGATGCCATCATACATGTGGTAAGATGCTTTGACGACTCAAATATCATCCATGTAGAAGGAAGCGTTGATCCTATCAGAGATATCGAAACTATCAACTTGGAGCTTATATTCTCCGATATTGAGATTTTGGAAAGAAGAATTGCAAAGACTAAGAAAGCTGCAATGAATGACAAATCTTTAAAGCATGAGCTTGATATTCTTTTGGAACTCAAGGATATACTTGAAAACGACAATATGGCAAGCAGCTATACATCTGCTGATGAAGAAGATTTGGCATTTGTAAAATCGCTTGGACTTATCACATATATGCCTGTTATCTTTGCCGCAAATGTAGCTGAAGAGGACTTGGCTGATGACGGTGCTTCCAATGAGTATGTAGCTAAGGTAAAAGAATATGCCGCAAAGTCAAATGCAAAGGTATTTGTCGTATGTGCAGCCATTGAAGAAGAAATTTCACAGCTTGACGATGATGAAAAAGCAGAATATCTTGATGCCCTCGGAATTTCCGTATCAGGTCTTGATAAGCTTATTGCAGCCAGCTATGATCTGCTTGGACTTTTAAGCTATCTTACAGCCGGAGAGGATGAGTGCAGAGCCTGGACTATAAAGAAAGGTACAAAGGCTCCTGGAGCGGCAGGAAAGATTCACTCAGACTTTGAACGTGGATTTATCAAAGCTGAGGTTATCAACTATAAGGATTTACTTGACTGCGGCTCTACAGCTGCTGCCAAAGAAAAGGGACTTGTTCGTATAGAAGGTAAAGAATATGTAGTACAGGATGGAGACGTAATACTCTTTAGATTTAATGTATAAATTTATATAAATTGACTTATCTAGGCAATATTGATAAAATTTATATATTGATAAAAATCACCTCACTGCCTATATAAAGCGAGAAATATTAAAGGAAGTAGAGAGGTTTTTGCCTCTCTCTTTTTTAGCAAAATTATAAATAATTATATTGATTTTTGGAGGTCGATATGAACAAGTCAGACCAATTATCCCTATTATTTATCGAATGGAAAAAGGCACAAGAATATGAGCCTGACAACATTTGGAAAATTACAAGAAGTGGTAATAATATAACAAAAAAACATTTTCGTATTGATGGTATAATTGATGAAGAAGTTTTCGAACAAGAAAAACGTAAAGTCTTATTTATATCAAATGAAGCCAATGATGATGAATATTCTGCTAAGACATATATTAACCCAAGTAATATTTACGACTATAACCATTATTATAAAACCGGTTATGATTCATGGAAAGGCAAAATGCGTGAGAGGACTTCCGCTATTTATAAGGTAGTTGCAGGATATGATATTAACGATATATCTAATTCTGATGCAGCTCTACATTATGCAATAATGGATTTAAACAAAAGAGGTGGTGGTTCTGATGTTAAAGGAGCAAATCATATTGAGGCATATTGCAGATACTATAAAGATTTTATAGTAAAAGAAATTAATATAATAGATCCTGATATAGTAGTATGGCTTGGGACAAAAACATATGATATGGAGTTGCATTCAAAATACCTTGGTGCAGAAAAACTTGGAGAAAAACATTTTTTTTATATATCCGGTAAAAAAGTTCCAATACTAAGAATGTGGCACACTTCATATTACCAAGGTAGAATCAATCCGTTACCCGGATACTCAAATAGAATAATAGGAAAATTATGTGCTAAATGCTTAAAAGAAATGAAAAAGTATAATCTGACAAATTAGATTTAATGTATAAAAAGTTTATATAAAGGGGGCTTATATGAAAAAGAATACATTACCTGTTTTTGGTGTCGGTCCTATTTATGCCGTCAGTTGTTTACTTCTAACCGCCTTCGGACTTTTCTTAAAAAAGAAAGGATTTCTAAATGGCGGAGACCTTCCGAGCTTAAAGTCTGTAGCGATGATTATAGGCTTTCTGCTTATTTTTATCGGAATAGCATTGTGGATATATGCTGTAATCATTCAAAGAATCAGTAGAGAGATAAGCAGCGGGAATCTGGTAACAACCGGAATATATTCCATTGTCAGAAACCCTATTTATCTTGCATTTTTATGTGTGTGTACAGGCATTTTGATAACTGCACATAATGTGTACTTACTTATATTTCCGGTAGTTTTTTATATATTCTTAACTGTATTGATTAAGCAAACTGAAGAAAAGTGGCTGCTTGATAAATTCGGATTGGAATATACAGAGTATTGTAAACATGTCAACAGGGTAATACCCTGGTTTAGACATTAATATATTTATGTCATCACCTAAGATGACGGAATGGAGATTATTATGGCGTTAATGGATTTGTTTAAAAAGGCTTTTATGGGAGCAACCGACGAGGAAAATCGTAAGAACAAAGCCAGAATGAGAGAAATATTTAACAGCAGTGTTGCAAACGGTGATGATTACAAGCTTATTTATTGCCATATGGAAAACTGTACCAATGCTGTTATTGTTAAGGTTACAAGGCACAGTAACTTTATTGTAGGGTACAAGGAAGGCGAAGTTGTAGTTATTCCTGTAAATGCCGAACTTACAGAGTATGGGGATGCAATGGTATTTAATAAAGCAAATGAAAGTTTTACAAAGACATCTCTAGGCTTTTGTTTTGTAGGAAATCCTGAAGTTTCTCTACAATTTGTTCCTATGACCTATGAACCCGGAATTACTGCCGGTGCAAGACATTCAGTTTCAATCACTCAATCATCTGCAGAAGTGGCCGAGTTTAAAAAATTCTTTAAAAAGGGATTACAATAATTTATAAATATGAGAATTATGAATAAAGATGATATAATCTCCGCACTAAAAGAAGCGGTAATACCTGATGAAGAGTATTATATTGATAATGAAATAATAGATGCAATGCTTGAGTATCCCGACCCGTTCCAATTTGTCAAGCCTGTCTTGGAAATAATATCACAAAACCCAAGTGTCGACTTCGGATCTCCCGGAGAATTGGTCCACTTTGTAGAAAAGTTTTATAAAAAGGGCTATGAAGAAGCACTTATTGAATCGGTAAAGAAAAATCCTACATTTCATAATATATGGATGATTCATCGTTGCTACAATGATGCAAGTAGTGCATTCCATAATGACTTTTTATCACTGATAAATGAGATTAAAGAAAACCCTTCTACATCTGCTGATATTACAAAGGCAATTGAAATGTTTAATTGGTAATTATTTAATAAAAAATCTTGGAGTCGGCAAACGCCGATTCCAAGATTTTTTATTTATTTTACATTAACATTTTAAGAATTCGACAATATAATGTCGGTTTAAGTGTCATTTTAACAAAAATATCACTGTAAACTTTGTATCACTCTCAATTCCCTTTTTTAAAAAAATCTAATATCTTATCTTCATTTCCACGAATTATAATCTTCTTGTTCCCATTTTTTGAGAGTAAATATGCCGTGTTACAAACTTTAAATATCAGCTCAATATCATGTGTTATAAGGATAACCGGAGTGTTCTTTATTTTTTCTCTAATAGCATCAGCAACCAGTTTCATTCTCCTGTAATCAAGCCCTGCTGTAGGTTCATCCAAAATAACGAGTTTGGAATTTTTAAGCAATGCTATAATAACTGCCAGCCTTTGTTTTTCTCCGCCTGATAAATCATGTGGATTCAGCATTCTTTTATTCCATAAATCCATTTCAACCAGGTATCTTTTAACCTCCTCCAAATATTTTCTGTCTTTTACTTTATCTTTAGGAATCAATTCTTTTTCAACAGTTTCACAAAAAAACATATTGTTGCAATTTTGCAGACTGATTGCTACATCAGATAGCCTCTCCTTTATAGAACGGCTGTATGAAGTCTTTCCTTTTTTTAATGGTATAATACCTGAAAGCTGTTTTGCAAGTGTTGTCTTTCCTATCCCGTTATCACCTATTAAAGCCTTACATTCCCCGATGTTTAGAGTAAAATTAACCGCCTCCTTTAGACTATAGCCTTTATTACTTATATATACATCTTCAATTCTTATCATTTGATTATCATCAGGATATTCCATGACGGATTTTAAATTATTATTGTTAAAAGACCTAAGTTCATTTTTTTGTTCCAAATCTGATGTTAAATCTTTTGATGTGAAAATCCCATCAATCTTTCCTTCTTTAAGAACTATCATTCTGTCTATTAACTGAAATAAATATGACAGTCTATGCTCCACTATAATTATAGTTTTACCGCAATCCTTCAAATGTTTTAAAATTCTTCCAAGCTCATTTGTAGATGTATAATCTAAATTTGCCGAAGGCTCATCCAATAAAATAATCTCGCTGTCAAATACCAATGTAGAAGCTATGGCTACTTTTTGCTTTTGTCCTCCGGAAAGTTCTCTTACTTTTCTTGTTTTTAAATCAGAAATCCCTATTTCCTGTAGAGAATTTTGAACCTGTCTGCGTAGCAGATTTCGTTCCATTCCCATATTCTCGCCGATAAGAGCCACTTCATTTTCAACCTCCTTTGAAAAAAACTGATCATTCGGATTTTGAAATACATTCCCTACATACTTTGCGATTTCTCCGGCTTTGTAGTCTGAAATACTCTTATTCAAAATACTTATTTTACCTATTATATTCCCATCATATAATGCCGGAATCAATCCGTTTAACAGCCTTAATAAACTCGTCTTACCGCATCCTGACAATCCTGTAATAACAATAAATTCACCTTTATTTACAGAAAAAGTGATATCCTTTAGAATAGTTTCATTACTATATGAAAACTTTTTTATATCAACATTTATAATTTTTGACATATCGTAATACCAAGTAATATAAGTCCGACTAAAATAACCGCATAATCTCTCCATGTGAAAGAGAGATCCTGATAAGAAGTCTTTTTACAATCATATTCAATTCCTTTTGTAATTAAAGCACATGATAAAGTTTCACCTGTTTCAAATGCTTTGTAAATCATAGGAACAAGATAGACTTCCAAACTGTGAATCGGTCTGAAAAGAGTTATTTCAATATTCCTGGCTTTTAATCCCTCCCTTATTTCTGATAAATATTCTCGGTATTCCGGAATAAAGCGAAAAAAGATAGCCACTCCGATACATAAAGAATTCGGTAAATGTATATTCCTTAAAGAGTATATCATTGTGGATGTGCTAAAATCAGACATTATGCCTGCCAGTATCCATAAAGGAAACAGTTTAAGGATAATCAGTACCATTGTATAGATTGCCCCAAACCATCCATACAAAAAGTATTCATTTGGAACTATATTTATTAAACCGAATAAAATAATATAAAAAGCAAACAGCTGAATTGATTTTCTTCTTTTTACAACAACTGCCAAAAAGAAGCTGAAAATCAGCATCAGCCAATAAACAGGCATTGTACAAAAAAACACAATGCTTGTATAGATTATCATAAGGATACCCACAGATATCGGTTTGATTTGTATTTCCGTCTTCATAATATCACGATAATATTCCCGCTCTGGTAATACTCTTATTAAAAAACTTATTATAGATATATTTGCCAAGCAATGTACCTAAAATTGAAGCTAAAAGCTCTATAAGCAATATGATTGCCATATTTTTAGGATTAAAGAAAATCCCTTTAACCATTTGAGCCTTTTCAACAGTAAACAGATTCGGGAAAGTTTTTACCAGTCCTTCCACACCTAAGAAAAGTATAAAAAAGAAACCGTGCAGTGCATAAATCACCTGTGAAACTACATATGATATGCCGATTCTGCCGTCATTTATATAATTATCTTTACCCCCTATACATACTTCTCCCAAAATACCGGCTACAAGCATAATCGGAAGCATAGGAATAAATCCCATAACAGCATAAATAATACCTGATAACAGATAATAAATGAATATTGTTCCTCTTTTAGCAATTTTATGACACATAACAAAATAAACCGGAGCACATAATAAACTTCCTATTGAAACATGTATAAAAACTCCATAGGTTCCGAAGACCTGTGTTATCATTCCTGATAACAAGCTGACAACAAAACCCACCACTCCAAGCAAACTTACTACAATAATATCTTTTAATTTCATTTATTTCTCCCCCTTATTCTAAAAGATATACTTTACAATTCAATGTTAGTACCACCTAACTTTGCTGTCAAGAAATGATTTCTAAAATACAAAAAGAAGCCGTCATTTCAGGCGACTTCTTTTAATTTTATCCGACAACTATATTTATAATCTTCTTCGGAACATAAATTTCTTTTCTTATTGTTCCTTCAAGCTTTCCGGCTTCAACTAAGGCTTTCTTACCTGCCTCTATAGCATCTTCCTTGCTTACATTGACATCAAGCTCAATAACCAGCTTTGTCTTACCGTTTATCTGCACAGGAACCTCTATGGTATCCACTTCCTTGTGGCTCTCGTCAAATGTAGGCCATTTCGCATGGAATACGGAGCCTTCTTCTCCAAGCTCTTCCCAAAGCTCCTCACCTATATGAGGTGCAAAAGGTGCAAGTAATATAACAAATGCCTTTAATGTTTCCTTATCCACACCGGTCTTTTTACCAAGCTCGATAAGCTTATTATTGTACTCCATAAAGCCTGCTATAACAGTGTTTAAGCTGAATGCATTAAATCTTTGCTCAATATCCGAGATAAGATTTGCACGAACTCTTAGAAGTTCTCTGTCAGCCTCCACATTCTTATCCTTATTTTCCATTACAAGTTTATAGAACTTATTTAAAAATCTGGCAACACCCTCGATACCTCTGTCATCCCAGTCGGCATCAAGCTCAGGCGGTCCTACGAAAAGCTCATACATCCTAAGTGCATCACAGCCGTAGTCACGCACTAAATCATCAGGGGATACAACATTTCCCTTACTCTTACTCATCTTCTGTCCGTCACTGCCGTTTATCATTCCCTGATTAAAAAGCTTGGTAAAAGGCTCGTCAAAGTCAACCACACCGATATCATTTAAGAACTTGGTGTAGAATCTTGAGTAAAGCAGATGAAGTACGGCATGCTCAACACCGCCGATATACATATCTACAGGGAGGTATTTATCCGCCATCTCCTTACTTACAAGCTCCTTATCATTGTGAGGATCCACATATCTTAAGAAATACCAACTTGAGCCTGCCCACTGCGGCATAGTATTGGTCTCACGCTTTGCAGGTCCGCCACATACAGGACATGTTGTATTTACCCACTCGTCAATAGCCGCAAGCGGTGACTCACCTGTTCCGGTAGGCTGATAACTTTCCACCTTAGGAAGCTCAAGAGGGAGCTGATCCTCAGGCACCGCTACATTTCCGCAACATGGACAATGTACTATAGGAATAGGCTCACCCCAGTAACGCTGTCTTGAAAATACCCAGTCACGAAGCTTGTAATTGGTAGTCTTCTTACCATATCCCTTCTCCTCAATCATCTGTGGAGCTTCAAGCTTTAACTTGGCACTTTCCATACCGTTCCAATCGCCTGAATTTATCATTGTACCTACAGCATCTGTGTAAGGTTCAGTCATATTTTCAATTTCTTTACCGTCTTTTGCTATAACCTGAACTATAGGAAGTCCGAACTTCTTTGCAAAATCAAAGTCTCTGTCATCATGTGCAGGTACACACATAATAGCACCTGTACCGTAGTCGGCCAAAACATAGTCTGAAAGCCAGATAGGTGTCTTCGCTCCGTTTAGCGGATTGATTGCATAAGAACCTGTAAATACACCTGTTTTTTCCTTTGACTGCATTCTGTCTACATTAGACTTCATAGAGCTGTCAAAGATATACTTTTCAACAGCCTCTCTTTGATCATCGGTAGCCAGCTTCTTTGCAAGCTCATGCTCAGGTGAAAGTACCATAAAAGTAGCACCGTAGAGAGTGTCAGGTCTTGTAGTGTAAACAACTATATTGTCATCGCTTCCGTCCACCTTGAAGTTTACCTCTGCACCATAGCTCTTTCCTATCCAGTCCGACTGCATCTTTTTAACCTTCTCAGGCCAATCAAGCTTATCAAGGTCATTAAGAAGTCTGTCCGCATACTTTGTAATTCTAAGCATCCACTGACGAAGGTTTTTCTTGGTAACAGGAGTTCCGCATCTCTCACATTTTCCGTCTACCACCTCTTCGTTTGCAAGACCTGTCTTACATGAAGGACACCAGTTTATCGGGAATTCCTTCTCATATGCAAGGCCTTTTTTGAACATCTGAACAAATATCCACTGTGTCCACTTATAGAACTTAGGATCTGTAGTATTTACCTCTCTGTCCCAATCATATATTGCGGCAATCTCATTTATCTGTCTCTTGATATTGGCTACATTCTCGGCTGTAGACTTTGCAGGATGAACGCCCATCTTTATAGCGTAGTTCTCCGCCGGAAGTCCGAACGCATCCCAACCCATAGGATGGATTACATAATGTCCCTTTAATACCTGATATCTGCCCCATACATCCGATATTACATATCCTCTCCAGTGTCCTACATGAAGTCCCGAACCTGAAGGGTATGGGAACATATCCAAGCAATAGTACTTAGGCTTCTTTCCATCATCTACATTTATAGGATGCTCTTCCCATCTTTTCTTCCATTTTTTCTCTATTGCACTATGATTATACTGTGCCATAATCTATTCCTTTCGCTACCTGTTTAAAGTTGATTAGAGCTTCCCTCCACAAATGTGAAGTTAAAGCTCTACTCAAAATAAGTTAAATTTTAAAATCTGAATTTGTCCTCAAAATAAGCCTTAAGCTCTGAGATAGGTACTCTTACCTGCTCCATACTGTCTCTGTCTCTTACAGTTACAGCATTGTCATTCTCGGAATCAAAGTCGTAAGTGATGCAGAACGGTGTACCGATCTCATCCTGCCTACGATATCTCTTTCCGATATTTCCTCTGTCGTCAAACTCTACATTGTAATACTTTGACAATTCTTCGGATATCTTAAGAGCGCCCTCATTAAGCTTCTTTGAAAGAGGTAAAATACCGATCTTAACAGGAGCAAGTGCCGGATGGAAATGAAGAACCGTTCTGGTATCTCCGCCCTCAAGCGTCTCCTCGTCATATGCCGCACAGAGGAATGCCAAAGTTACTCTGTCAGCTCCAAGTGAAGGCTCTATAACATATGGAATATATCTCTCACTTGTCTCATCATCAAAGTATGAAAGATCCTGTCCTGAAACTTCCTGATGACGATTAAGGTCATAATCCGTTCTGTCAGCGATTCCCCAAAGCTCACCCCAACCGAACGGGAATAAAAACTCTATATCGGTTGTAGCATTTGAATAGAAACTGAGCTCTTCCTTATCATGGTCTCTAAGTCTCATCTGCTCCTCTTTGATACCGAGCGCTATAAGCCAATCTCTGCAAAAACCTCTCCAGTAGTCAAACCACTCAAGGTCTGTTCCCGGCTTACAGAAGAACTCAAGCTCCATCTGTTCAAACTCTCTTGTTCTGAATGTGAAGTTACCCGGTGTAATCTCATTTCTGAATGACTTACCTATCTGTCCTATACCGAAAGGAACTTTCTTTCTTGAAGTTCTTTGTACATTCTTAAAGTTTACAAAGATACCCTGTGCTGTCTCAGGTCTTAAATAAACCACATTTTTGGCATCCTCAGTTACACCCTGGAATGTTTTAAACATCAGGTTGAACTGACGGATATCTGTAAAGTTATGCTTACCGCAGGTCGGACAAGCTATTTCGTGCTCGTCAATGTACTTTTTCATCTCGTCATTTGACCATGCATCCACACTTCCTTCTATAGTAATGCCGTTTTCCTGCATATAATCTTCTATTATCTTATCTGCTCTGAATCTCTCATGACATTCCTTACAGTCCATCAAAGGATCCGAGAAGCTTCCCAAATGTCCTGAAGCAATCCATGTCTGCGGATTCATCAAGATAGCACAATCCACACCTACATTGTATGGTGATTCTTTTATAAACTTCTGCCACCAAGCCGCCTTAACATTATTCTTTAATTCAACACCTAAATTACCATAGTCCCAAGTATTTGCAAGACCTCCGTATATCTCTGAACCCGGATATACAAATCCTCTTGACTTTGCCAGTGCTATGATTTTTTCCATGCTATATTCCATGAATATCTCCTTTATTTAAAAATGATATAATTAAAGCCATCTACCTTGGCAGTATTATCGTTAAATTCTATGTTGTTGGACACATATGTGATTTTACCGTCTGTATACACATCAGCCTTACCGTCTATTACGGCAATATAATCGCCTTTTATTCCGTCAGGTATTTTTATGGAATCCATTTTTGAAAGGTCCGCATCACTAAGCTTATACACATCAAGCGACTTCAAATCAAAGCTGTTGTCCTGAGTAAACTTTGCAAATTCCTGCATACACTCAAATGAAGTATATGAGAATACCACCTTTGCAATATCATTCTTTATCCCGGCTTCTTCCAGTTTTACCTGATTTGCGGAATTAAGCTTGTTAAAATCCTCCACTTCCGCATTTGCAAAATCTTTAAGTTCTTCACTTTTTGCCTTAGTATCTATTTTCTGCACCAAAGCCGACTTTAATGTACCGTCTTTAGATATAAATATAGAACTTTCATCAGGATTATATGAATACGCTTTTTTACCACCACAGCCGGATAAAAATAATATCATCATTATAGCTATCAGATATCCCTTTTTCATGAGTACTCCTCTTCTATATAATTTCATATGCCCCAAATCGAAGCAATGTAACAAGTAAAACTACATCAAAAGATATAAACCTGTCCCGGGCTTTTACATTAAGACATCAAAAATAAGTATGCCACAAATGACTGCCATTTTCAAGGTAGGAGAGATTTTTTATTATATTTTGTACGATATAAAAAAAGACAGGAACTTTTATCCCTGTCTTTTCATATATACTCTATTTCAGCAACTCATCCATTGTATGCCAACCGAGTACTGCACATTTTACTCTTGCAGGCATATGTGAGATATCTTTTAAGGCTCCGGCCTCATCAAGTTCGTCTATCTCTTCGTCAGTCGCCTCTCCCTTTATCATACGCAAGAAAATATCGGAGAGTCTCATGGCCTCATCTTTTTTCAAACCTATTATCATATCAAGCATTATATCCGCTGAAGCCTGTGATATGGCACATCCGTCACCTACAAATGCTCCGTCTTCTATAATGCCGTCGTCATTTACCTTCAGCTTTAAAGTGATATGGTCTCCGCAACTTGGATTCACACCGTCAAGTACAAGGTTTGCATCAGGCAAATCATGCTTGTGATAAGGTCTTAAATTGTGTTCTGTCAGAATTTCATTATAAAAGGCTCTGTTATCACTCATCGTATCCCATCTCCTTTCTTATATCTGATAGAGCTGCTGCGAGTGCATCTATCTCTTCCTTTGTATTATAGAAAGAAAGGCTTGCTCTTGTTGTTGAATTTATCTTAAGATGCTGCAACAGCGGCTGTGCACAGTGATGTCCGGCTCTTACCGCAATACCTTTTGAATCAAGTATCGTTGATACATCATGCGGATGTACTCCCTCCAGTATAAAGTTTATTATACCGCTGTGCTTCTTTGGATCCTTTGAACCAAGTATTCTGACATACTTGTTCTTTGAAAGAACCTCAATAGCATACTCACTAAGCTCTCTTTCGATACTCTCTATCTTCTCATAGCCTATGCTCTCTATATAGTCGATAGCCGCCACAAGACCTACCGCACCTTCCGCGTTTACAGTACCGGCTTCAAACTTGTGCGGAAGCTCGGCATATGTTGCCGAATCTCTTGTGACATACTCTATCATCTCTCCACCGCTGAGGAAAGGAGGCATAGCGTCAAGCAACTCTTTCTTACCGTAGAGTACACCGATACCCATTGGTCCGCAAAGCTTGTGGCCTGAGAATGCGAAAAAGTCCGCATCCAAGGCTTTTACATCTATTTTCTTATGAGGTATGCTCTGTGCGCCGTCAACAACCGCTACGGCACCCACACTGTGAGCCTTCTCAATTATATACTCTATAGGTGTAGGGATTCCCAGTACATTTGAAATCTGTGTACAAGCTACAATCTTTGTATTTTCATTTATTTTTGAATCTATTTCAGCCTTTGTAATCTCACCGTCTTCCTCACAGTCAAGGAATACAAGTTTGGCTCCTGTAGCTTTTGCCACCATCTGCCACGGAAGCATATTTGAATGATGCTCAAGTATACTTACAACTATCTCATCACCTGCTTTTATATTGTTAAGACCGTAGCTGTATGCCACAAGGTTAAGGCTCTCTGTAGCATTTCTTGTAAATACTATCTCTTCGCTTCCCGCCGCATTTATAAACTTTGCAACCTTGGCTCTGGCATTCTCATAGTCCTGCGTAGCCTCAACACTGAGCTTATATACTCCTCTTAAAGGATTGGCATTGTGATGCTTATAAAACTCGTTCATTGCATCCAGTACTGCCTGTGGTCTCTGTGAAGTAGCCGCATTATCCATATATATTACATCACTTGAATCCAGAAGCGGAAAGTCGGCTCTATATACGCTCTTGCTCATCTTCGCTACCTCCCAGATAAACATTTATCTTCTCCTCAAGTGCCACATTCTCAAGCTTCTTGCCTATAGCATCTATTCTAGCTCTTGCTACCATCTTTGTAACACTTTCCTTGTCCATACCTCTTGAAGTAAGATAGAAGAGCATTTCCTCATCAAGATTTCCAATGGAAGCACCATGTGTTCCGACCACATCTTCCTCGGTACAAAGTATTACAGGTATACTCTGATTGTGGATATTTTGACCTAAAAGAAGTACTTCCTCACTCTCTTCACCTGTAGCGTCCTTTGCACCTTGCTTAAAGTCGATTGTACCTCTAAGGAGCTTGCTTGAATTGTCATTAAGTACTCCCGAAGCTATCATCTTTGAGTTTGTGGATTTTCCTATATGGTCAGCCACATAGTTAAGATCTATCTGATCCTCTGCCTTTCCGTAATATCCGAGGTCTGATATGAACTCACTTCTTTTACCTATAAGGCTTGCTCTTGCTCCTGCAAATATCTTCTTACCGCCAAGTAAAAGCTGAACAAGTTCAAATGAAGCGTCCTTGTCAACATTTGCACCTATATCATTAAGTGAGATATCACTGTCTGACTGAAGCCCTACCTGATAAAGCTTCACTTTTGCATTTTTTTCGGCATATACCAAAGTCTGTACTGCAAGTGCACCCTCATTTTCACTATTTGATGAGTAATCCATCCATACACTTACATCACTGCCTTCCGCCGCATAGACATATACTCTTACCTTTGAAAGGTTTTCATTGTCTCTGTATATATTTATATGAGTCTTTGAAACTTTTCCTGTAAGTGTATTTATAATAATATCCTCACTGTTTTCACTCATAAGCTCTGACATAGCCTCGCCCATTCCTGTGGGCAGTGCATTCATCTTTTCGATATTTTCACTTGACAGTTCATTATTTGCATTCTCATTTAATACTTTTATATTTGCGCTGCCGGTTTCACTTGGTATTGAAATAGCAGTCTCATTCATCTTAAGCCATCTCCAGGTAAGGACCGGTATCTTATTTAAAACAATATCTTTCATTAACCAATACTTCCTTTCATCTCTAATTGAATGAGATTGTTCATCTCTACAGCATACTCAAGCGGCAACTCTTTTGATACATTGTCTGCAAATCCGCTTACTATCATTGCTCTGGCATCTTCCTCGCTGATACCGCGGTTCATAAGATAGAATACGGCGTCATCACTGATTCTACCTATTCTTGCCTCATGTCCTACATCCGCATTCGCACATCTTATATCCATTGCAGGTAATGTATCGGAGCGTGATATATCATCAAGCATCAACGACTCACATGATACCGACGACTTTGAATTATTCGCCTTTTCAGATACCACTACCGCATTTCTGAATGTGGATATACCGCCTGCCTTTGATATTGACTTTGTACTTATAACCGACGATGTATCAGGTGCCGCATGTACAACCTTTGAACCTGTATCAAGGTTTTGTCCTTCACCTGCAAATGTGATTCCGGTGAACTCCATTCTTGCACCTCTACCCTTTAAAATACTCATAGGATAAAGATATGATACATGTGAACCGAACGAACCTGAAACCCACTCGATTCTTCCGCCCTCTTCCACAACAGCTCTCTTTGTGTTGAGGTTGTACATATTCTTTGACCAGTTCTCAATAGTTGAATATCTGAGTCTGGCATTCTTTCCTACGTACAGCTCCACACATCCTGCATGAAGATTGGCCACATTATACTTCGGTGCAGAACATCCTTCGATAAAGTGAAGGTCCGCACCCTCATCCACGATAATAAGTGTATGCTCAAACTGTCCTGCTCCCTTTGCATTAAGTCTGAAGTATGACTGCAAAGGAATATCCAGATGAACGCCCTTCGGTACATATACAAATGAACCTCCTGACCACACCGCACCGTGTAATGCCGCAAACTTATGGTCATTCGGCTTTACAAGTTTCATAAAATGCTTCTGAATCATATCCGCAAATTCGCCATGCATTGCACTTTCAAGGTCGGTATATACAACTCCCATCTGTGAAACTTCATCTCTTACATTGTGATATACAAGCTCTGAATCATACTGTGCTCCTACACCTGCAAGTGACTTTCTCTCCGCCTGCGGAATACCGAGCTTTTCAAATGTATCCTTTATCTCCTCCGGTACATCCGACCACTTGGTCTTCATATTTGTATTCGGTCTTACATAGGTAACTATATCGTCCATATCAAGACCCTCTATGGACGGACCCCATGGCGGAACTTCCATCTGATTATATATCTGTAATGCCTGTAATCTGAAATTCTGCATCCATGCAGGATCATTCTTTTCTTTTGAAATCTGAGATACAAGCTCAGGTGTAAGACCTGCGGCTATCTTGAAGTTGTCGGTATCTTCATTTCTAAAGTCATAAATACTCCTGTTGATGTCTTCTACATATGTCTTTTCCTTCATTATTTGCTCTCCTGAATATACTTTTCAAATCCATGCTCATTGATTTCATCTACCAAAGAAGCATCTCCTGTCTTTATGATTTTTCCGTCTACCATAATATGTGTATAGTCAACTTTTAATGACTCAAGTATTCTGGTACTGTGAGTGATTATAAGAAGAGCACCGTCTTTTCTCTTTTGATATTCCTTAACACCTTCCGAAACTGTTCTTACAGCATCCACATCAAGTCCCGAATCCGTCTCATCAAGTATTGCAAGCTTTGGTGAAAGCATAAGAAGCTGCAAAATCTCGGCTTTTTTCTTCTCACCGCCTGAAAATCCTACATTCAAAGCTCTGTTGGCATAATCCTTGTCCATATTTAAGACTTCCATGTTCTTTTCAAGTTCTTTTTTAAACTGCATCATCCTTACTCTCTTGCCCGAAACAGCCTCTACCGCATTTCTTATAAAGCTGCTTAGAGGAAGTCCCGGTACCTCAAGCGGATTTTGAAATGATAAAAACATTCCCGCCTTTGCACGCTTATCCGCAGACTCGTCAACTATATTCTTACCGTCAAATATAATCTCTCCGCCCTCTGTGATATATCTTGGGTTACCCATCAGAGCATAACCGAGTGTTGACTTACCGGCACCGTTAGGTCCCATAAGTACATGTGTCTCACCCTTGTTTATCTCTATATTTACTCCATGAAGAATCTCCTTTAAATTCTCATCATCTTCTATGGAAACTGTTAAATTATTTACATTTAATAATGACATTGATTTTTTCCTTTCACTTATCCCATGAGCATGGGTAATCTTGTAACAGATTATCTTTGTTACCTGCATAATGGGATTTTAAAGCTTAATTCCCAGTAAGTCAATAGGAATTAAAAAAAAGCCCTTAAAAAAGGGCTTTTAAATGCTTATGTATTTAATTTTGTACAATATTTTTATACAATTCCCTGTGAAATCATTGCGTTTGCAACCTTCTCAAATCCGGCAATATTTGCACCTGCAACATAGTTGCCTTCCTGATTGTATCTCTTAGCGGCATCGTCAACCTTTGTAAAGATATCCTTCATGATGCCCTTAAGCTTCTCGTCAACTTCCTCAAATGTCCATGAAAGTCTCATAGCGTTCTGGCTCTGCTCAAGACCTGAAACTGAAACACCGCCTGCATTTGAAGCCTTACCCGGCATAAAGAGTACACCGTTTTCCTGAAGATACTTTGTAGCCTCAAGAGTTGTAGGCATGTTTGCACCCTCAGCTACAGCAAAGCATCCGTTAGCTACAAGTGCCTTCGCTCCATCAAGGTCAAGCTCGTTTTGAGTAGCACATGGAAGATAGATATCACATTTGATATTCCAAATTCCCTTTCCTTGTGTATACTTTGCTGAAGATACTCTGTTTGCATACTCTGAGATTCTCTGTCTCTTAACTTCCTTGATATCCTTAACAACATCTACCTGGATACCGTTCTCATCATATACATAACCGTTTGAATCGCAAAGTGCAACTACCTTTGCTCCAAGCTGCTGTGCCTTCTCAATTGCATAGATAGCAACATTTCCTGAACCTGTAACTACAACTGTCTTACCCTTAAGCTCCTTGTTGTTTGCCTTAAGCATCTCATCAAGGATATATACAAGGCCGTAACCTGTAGCCTCTGTTCTTGCTAAAGAACCGCCGAAAGGAATTCCCTTTCCTGTAAGTACACCCTCAAACAATGTTGAAAGTCTCTTGTACTGACCGAAGAGGTAACCTATCTCTCTTCCGCCTACACCGATATCACCTGCAGGTACATCTGTGTCTTTTCCGATGTGCTTGTAAAGCTCGCTCATAAAGCTCTGGCAGAATGCCATTACTTCTCTGTCTGATTTTCCCTTAGGATCGAAGTTTGAACCGCCTTTTCCTCCGCCCATAGGAAGACCTGTAAGTGAGTTCTTAAGCACCTGCTCAAAGCCCAGGAATTTAAGTATAGACTGATTTACTGTAGGGTGGAAACGAAGACCTCCCTTGTAAGCGCCGATTGAGTTGTTGAACTGTACACGATATCCCTTGTTTACCTGTACATTTCCCTTGTCATCCACCCACGGAACTCTGAATGAGATAATTCTTTCAGGCTCTACAAGTCTCTCCAAAATACCGTTCTTTCTGTAAAGCTCCTCGTTAGCGTCTACAACCACTTTAAGTGACTCCAAAACTTCCTTAACCGCCTGATGGAACTCCGGCTCATTAGGGTTGGCTGCTACAACTTTTTCTAAAATCTCTTCTACATATGACATAATCTTACCTCCTAGGCTTATATTTTCGCAAAATAAAATATAGCTGTTTACAAAAAAATGGCAAAGACTCCCTATATAGGCGTCTTTGCCGAACATCGATTATTTTATCAGATATTTTTCAAATGTCAATACCGTTTATAAAATATCCTTCAGAATATCCAAAGAGTGGAAATGTCTGTCTATATACTTTTTCATCATAAAATCCAGAGTCTTTTCTATCTCAAGCAGCGCCTCCTGCGTTATCACAAAGGTAAAAAGCTTCTCAGGTTTTGTATAGATAATATATTCCCATGTGTATAATGCGGTCTTATCATTCATCTTCGGATTCGGATCATAGTCGCTGTTTAACGCCATGATTTTAAGCTCAAATATTCTCCTGACCAGTCTGTTGGGAATCGACTTTTTGATAAGAGCAAGCAAAGTATAATATATAAGCTTTAAGCTCTCCATATCCGCAAGCGCTTCCTTTGTATAATAATCAAGCATCTCCAAGAAATATGTGCCGTAACAGGTGCTCTCAATATCGTCACTTATCTCTTCAAAATAGTTGGCTATCTCCGCACTTATGATGTTGTATGAATCCCTTCCCTCAAAAAGCTTAAACTTACCGTAGGCAAATATCCTTGCATATCCCATCATCTGATTGTTGATTCGTCTGGCACCTCTTGCAAAGGCATAGATTTTACCTCTCTCCTTTGTAAATATGGTAACTCTTCTATCAAAATCGCCGACAGGCATTGATTTTATCACAATGCCTGTCAATTCTATGTTCTCTCTCACATTATAAATCCTTCGGATTGTAGCCGAAGTTTTTCATCTGCACATCCGAGTCTCTCCACTTCGGTCTGACCTTTACCCACACTTTCAAATTCACCTTGCAATCAAGCAGATTCTCTATATCTTTTCTGGCGGCGCTGCCTATTCTCTTTAACATACTTCCGCCCTTACCTATAATGATGCCCTTATGTGATTCCTTCTCACATACTATGGCTGCCTCGATATCTACAATATCGCCGCTGTCTCTGTAGTTGAAAGTATCTATCTCCACGGCGATACCGTGAGGTATCTCATCCTGCAAAAACCTGAGCGCCTTTTCTCTGATAAGCTCTGCGGCTATCTGCTTTATAGGCTGGTCTGTGACGGTATCCTCATCATAATACATAGGACCTTCATCAAGGTACTTGAATATAACCTTTAAAAGTTCATCCGTATTTGTACCCTTAAGTGCCGACACAGGCACTATTTCGGCAAACTTCATCTTTGACGAGTACTTTGCTATTACCTCAAGCATATCCTCTTTTCGTTTCAAATAGTCCATCTTGTTGACGGCAAGTATTACAGGTACTTCCACATTTGAAAGTATCTCAAATATATGCTCGTCTCCCTCTCCTATAAATGTACTCGGCTCTATAAGCCAAAGTACCACATCCACATCACGCAAGGTTCTTGTAGAGACTTTTACCATATACTCTCCAAGCTTGTTCTTTGCTTTATGTATACCCGGAGTGTCAAGGAATACTATCTGACCTCTTTCATCTGTGAATACTGTCTGTATTCTGTTTCTTGTAGTCTGCGGTTTATTTGATGTAATAGCTATCTTTTGTCCTATAAGCGTATTCATCAATGTTGATTTTCCTACATTCGGTCTCCCTATAAGAGCGACAAAACCTGATTTCATATCTTCTCCTATCAATCCTTAAAAAGGTGCTTTACTTCTTTGAACAATACACTGTCCTTTTCTATTAAGTCCGCATTTCCGACAGCACAGATAAGATTATCACTAAGTACGGCCTCCATAAGAGGTACCAAACCTCTGATATCGGCTTCACTTGTATTTAAGACTTCTTCTCTTTCCTTTTGCATATCCTCACGCCTTACCTTTGAATAGTATGCACTGAGTCCCTTCATACCCTCTCCGGCAGGTGTAAGCGGTGTGTCCATCTCGCTTATCGCACCTATTACGGACTTGGTCATCTCTCTGTCATTTGCAGTGAAGTTCTTTGCATAGTCAACTATGCCCTCATATATTTTATTTGTATTGGCCACATTCGGGTCACGATATGATACAAATCCCGCATTTCCGCTTCTTGAAAATACCGCACTGCATCCATATGCGCCGCCCTTTACTCTGATATTGTTCCACAGATAATCGTAGCTTAACAACACCTTGAACACTATCAGTACTCCTGTGTACTTAAAGCCGTGATTTACAAAGTTTCCGAATCTTGCAACATAGTTTACCCTTGACGAAGTCTCAAATCCCTCATTCTTTATCTCAGGCAAAAGCTTTGCTCTCTCACTTTTAATATCTTCTTTTTCAAGGCTGTCAATAAGTCCTTTTACTCCGTCAAAGCTGTGCTTATATCCCTTATCGTCACATATGGTATGTATCAAGAGATTGTTTACATTAAATACCTTCTTGGACAACATTGTCAACTTTTCATAGAGCTTGTCAAAGTCTTTTTCAATATCAATCGACTCAAGGAATTTAAGATATGCAATACCCTTTGTCAAATCTTTAAAAAGCAGTTCTTTTGAAATATATGAACCTGCTCTTGTAAGTGCGGTCATATGACCTGATGAAACCAATCTGTCCTTGCCTGCCAGTACTTCAGCTATTATATCCTTGATTCTTTTCTTATCTTCAAGTTTTGATGTTGTAAGTACCTCGGCTACGGTTGAATACAGCCACGGCTCCTTGCCGTACAAAATCTTTGCATTTACACAAAATCCGAATGTAAAATCAATAGGGGTTGCATTTGTAGCATAAGCCTCAAGCGAGTATGATATACCGCCTGAATTCAAGTTTACATTGGTGGCTAATGTGGCAAATGTTTCTTTCTCTGTATCAATATATCCAAGTATCTCCTTTAACAGTGCCAGATACTTTATCTCTTCCTCATTTGCAAAATCAATGTTGAAGATAAATTTCATATAGTTGATACCAGATGTGAATACTTTGGAATGTACCACCTTTATATCTTTGTCACAAACTTTCACACTGTCTTCTTCAAACTCAGGCATCTTCACTTCTCTGCTTATATCATCCCTGCTAAGCAGAGGAATCTTAAGCAGCGCCTCTTCACTTGAAGGCTCCGACTGATACTTTTTCAGTGCTATTGTATCTTCGTATATCTTTTTTAACTCTTCTTTTGACAATGTAGCCTTGAACTCGGCAAGCTTTTCTTTAAGTTCGTTATCCTTCTTTGTGGTAAGTCCCTTTTTCGGTGTCATAGTAACTATTGCCGTATTCTTATTGTCAAGCAGATGCTTCTTTATAAGATTCTCAAAGTATCCGTTTTCCACTTCTTCTCTAAGTGTCTTAAAGATATTTTCAAATCTGAGATGCATTGTAGGATCTGCGTCATAAAGCCATGAATCAAAGCTTGAAAGTCCGTACATAAGTCCCTTAGGATATGAGCCGTAGTCCGCTTCTCTTGCCTTAAACTCAAATACATTGATGGCGGCTTTTATAGCCTCCTTGTCAAGTCCTTCATATGCAAGCTTTCTTAATGTACCCTCTATTACAGCCAAAAACTCAGGCTTTCTGTCAAGATTGCTGTTCTTTGCGGTCACGCCGAAATAAGGAACATATATACCGTTTGCATATCCGCCGTATACATCTTCTCCGATACCTGCATCTATAAGAGCCTGCATAAGAGGTGCACCCGGTGCATCTATCAAAACATACTCAAGTATCTGAAAACCCATATATACTGTCGGGTCAAGCTCTCCGCCTACAAGAGTATTACATGAAAGATAGGTGGCATTTTCTTCAGTCTGATTTTCGGTAATAGGATATTCAAAGTTTCTCTCTCTTACACTCTCAAGCGGCTTTACCTCTTCTATCTTTGAGTCCACAAACTTGTACTCGAACTTATCAAGATACTCTTTATCTATCCTGTCAAGCTTCTTTGCCATATCCATATCTCCATACAGATAAATGTATGAATTGGACGGATGGTAGTACTTTGAATGCATATCAAGGAAATTCTCATATGTCAAAGTAGGGATAACGTCGGGGTCTCCTCCGGACTCCTCACCGTATGAGTGACCTTCAAAAAGTGTCTTTGTAATAGACCTTTCAAGCACACTGTCGGAAGCGGAAAAGGCTCCCTTCATCTCATTGTATACTACACCGTTTAAGATAATATCTCCGTTCTCATCAGGGCTTCCGTTCTCATCCACAACTTCGTAGTGCCATCCCTCCTGCTTAAATATCTTAGGCTCGGTATACACATTCGGGTAAAATACGGCGTCCAAATATACTTCCATAAGATTGTCAAAATCTTTGTCATTGCAGGATGCTATCGGGTAGACAGTCTTATCCGGATAAGTTATGGCGTTAAGGAATGTATTTAACGAGCCCTTTACAAGCTCTACAAAAGGATCCTTTGCCGGGAACTTTTTAGAACCGCACAGCACGGAATGTTCCAAGATATGCGCCACTCCTGTGGAGTCCTTTGAAGGTGTTCTGAAACCTATAGTAAATACCTTATTGTTGTCATCTGTAAGTAATGCAAAAATTCTTGCCTTTGTCTTCTTATGCTCAAGTATTGCAGCCTTTGCACTGAGTTCATCTATATCTGATATTTCAACTACATTATATGCAGATAATTTCTTTATATTATTTACTTGCTCTTCAATATCGTAAGTTTTCAATCTGTTCCTCCTTATATATATTCAAAAAATTTGTATTTAAAAATTGCAAATGTCTCTCTTACCAACATATGTAAATATAAAACTTTGTTAGATCTTGCACTGATAGGAAAAACTTGTGTATATCCAATTTTTTTTGCAATTTGCATTGACCTGAAAATATGAAAATCATTTGTCAAAATGCCTATAGTCTGCGGCTTGTCCTCTACCTCAAGCACCGGACCCATATCATTTATTATTGTAATATCTGTACTTCTCTTTATATCGGCACTGTATTTGTCAATAAGTGCCTTTGAATATATTAAATTTTCTCTTGTATTATGTGACTGTGTTTCAACCAAAATATTATTTCTGTCTATACCGTTTTGTATAAGGTAATCCGCCATCACTACAGACTCTACTTTACCGTCTCTTCCGGTTCCGCCGCTTATAACTATTATCGTATCGGGATTGTTATCAATATATTCTATTGTCTTATCAAGTCTATACTTACACTCGCTTCCTTTCTTCTCCAAATCCGGCTTTGTGCCGAGAACAATCAAAAAATCAAGTCCCGGCTCATCATTATCCGGCAATGAAAGGCTTATAGCTATAGAAGTTATAACAAAAATGAGAACCCCAAGAGTCGCCAAAGTATAGACAGATACCACAGACCACAATGGAATTCTCTTATTTAGATAAAATTTGATCAGTTTGCCTAAAGCAAAAAATACAAATGCAAATCCATACCATATATAACTTTGTAATTCCACAAAGCCTGTCATAGAAATAACAATTGTTCCATATATCCCACATAATACCGCCAGTATAAACGCAAACATTATACCTCCACTACTGTCTTTCGGGATTATAAACTCTCAGTATATCTCCTTCTTCCACTACCTGCTTGTCAAATGTCACCTTCAAAAGTTGTAAAGGATGCGGAGCGCTCTCCATCTTCTCATCCTTGTCGTTCTCTATAGATTCCACCTTCAGTGATATATTCTCACCGTTTTTCTTCATAACTTCTATATTGTCACCTACAAAGAATCTGTTCTTTTGATTAAAGATTGCTCTGCCCTCTGTATCAACTTCATTTACTGTACCTATATAAATATAGTTTTTCACATAGGTGTTGCTGTCATATATCTGTGTATCGCTGTCAGGCTTTCCGAAGAAAAATCCTGTGGTAAACTCTCTGTAGGTACACTTTCCTATCTCGGACTTATACCATTCAAGGTTTTCTTTGAAAGTTTCTTCAGACTTAAGGTAGTCGTCTATAGCCTTTCTGTATGTCCTTGCCACTGTAGCAACATAGAGTGCCGTTTTCATTCTGCCCTCTATCTTAAAGCTGTCAATGCCCGCTTTAATCAAATCGGGGATATACTCAATCATACAAAGGTCCTTAGAATTGAAAATATATGTACCTCTCTCATTCTCATATACAGGCATATATTCACCCGGTCTTTTCTCCTCCACAACGGAATATTTCCACCTGCATGAATGAGTACACTCACCTCTGTTGGCATCCTTTCCTGTAAAGAAGTTGCTGAGCAGACATCTGCCTGAGTATGACATACACATAGCACCGTGTACAAATGTCTCTATCTCCATCTGCTCAGGTATATTTTCCCTTATCTTTCTTATCTCCTCAAGCGAAAGCTCTCTGGCTGTAACCACTCTGCTTGCTCCAAGCTTCCACCAAAAAAGATATGTGGCATAGTTTGTATTGTTGGCCTGTGTGGAAATATGTATCTCAACCTCCGGCCAAACATCCTTTGCTATGGTAAATATTCCGGGGTCGGATATGATAAGTGCATCCGGTCCTATTTCCTTAAGCTCGTTAAAGTAAGACCTTGCCGCATCCAAGTCATCATTGTGTCCGAGGATATTTGCCGTTACATAGACCTTTTTGCCTCTGCTGTGGGCATACTCTATACCGGCTTTCATATCCTCTTTTGTAAAATTCTTTGCCTTTGCTCTAAGGCTGAAAAATTCACCGCCTATATATACCGCATCGGCACCGTAATCTATTGCTACCTTCAGGTTCTCAAGATTGCCTGCCGGTATCAAAAGTTCCAAATTTCTCAATTTACCTCCTGCTTCTACTCAGTAAAACTCCATCTCCTATTGAAAATATCCATGATTCCAAAGTCTCATCATGCAAAAGAAGATATATATATTCTCTCATTCTCTTATGTATTGTCTTATCTCTTTTTCTTATTGCAAAGGAAGACTCCGCCAAGTCTCCCTCCTGCAAACAATTATCCGAGAAAATCATTCCTGATTCTTTTAAAAGTTTCTTTACCATAGGCAGCCATGTGATATACTGCGCCTTGGCCGCATCCATAAAGATAAAATCAAACTTCTCACCCTTATCGACCATGCTCTTAAGTATCTCACCGGCATCACCTTCCAATATACTTGTTCTGCTTTCAAAATCAGCATATTTTATATTTCTTTTAGCTTCTTCCACCCTCTCAGGCATTTTTTCAACAGTCACTATATCCGCATCGGAGTTTTCAAGCATAACCGCAGCGGAATAACCGACAGCACAACCGATTTCCAAAATAGAATCCGGATTTTGCATCTTCAATACAAATTTCAAAAAATTTTCGGTATCTCTTTTTATTATCGGTATGTAATTTCTTTTAGCCTCAGCCCTTATCTCTTCCAGTGCTTCGGAGTTCACCGGAGAAATGATATCAAGATATTCCAATATTTTAGGATTTGTTATCATTTTTATTGTTCTCCGAAACACCGTCGTCAATCATCTCAAGTATCTGTCTGGATGTCTGTGAGGTGTTGAATGTGTACTCACCCGCATGCATTCTGATATCAAAAAATTTGGCCTGTATCTCAAAGGAAAACTTATTTTCTATAACTCCCACGCTGTATAACTCATCCGCCAGTTTCTTAAAGCTCGTCCCGTCTTCCACAGTCACTTCAACATTCCTGCCGGGAGGTGAGTCCACACTCGACGCATAAAATACACTGTGTCCGAACTGATAAGAAAAAGGTATACCTACCAGCATTATCAGCACAAGAATATATGTAACAATTCTTCCCAAAAAAGAAGTCACTCTTTTTTTTGTCTTCCTCTTAGATGTAATTTCTTTGCTCATTTAGTACCTTTTAATGTACCTCCATTATTATTGGCAATATAACCGGATTTCTCTTCATCCTCTTCCACAAAAACTCGCTCAAAGAATCTCTTACCACATTCTTTATCTTCGCCCAGTCCGTGATTCTGGCGTGAAGGCAATCCGCCACAGCTTCTCTTACCACTGCACTCGCCTCGTTCATCAAATCGGTAGACTCTCTCACATATACAAAGCCCCTTGAAACTATGTCGGGACCTGATAAAAGTCTGTTGGTTCCATGCTCAAGACTCATCGCCACTATTATTATACCATTTTGTGACAAGCTTTGCCTATCACGAAGTACAATATTTCCGACATCACCTACACCGAGGCCGTCTACAAAGACTCCTCCGGCCTCTACATGACCTACTATCTTACATGAATCCTCTCCAAGTTCCACAACATCACCGCTTGACATTATAAGTACATTCTCACTTGGGATTCCTACCGCCTCGGCAAGCCCTCTTCCCGCCATAAGATGTCTGTACTCGCCGTGAACAGGCAGGGCAAACTTCGGCTTTAGAAGTGAATACATAAGCTTGATTTCTTCCTGACAAGCGTGTCCGGATACATGAGTATCCTGAAATATTACCTCCGCACCCTTCATGGAAAGCTCATTTATAACCTTTGAAACGGCCTTTTCATTTCCCGGGATAGGTGTTGAACTCATAATTACAACATCCTCAGGCACTATCTCAACTTTTCTGTGTATGGAAGAAGCCATTCTTGAAAGTGCCGCCATAGACTCTCCCTGACTTCCTGTAGTGATAATAACCGTCTTTTCCTGCGGATAATCTCTCAAATGATCTATATCAATAAGTGTTCCCTCCGGAATATCTATATATCCGAGGTCTGCGGCGGTTCCTATGACATTGACCATGCTTCTGCCTTCCACCACCACTTTTCTGTCATACTTATATGCCGTGTTGATTATCTGCTGCACTCTGTCCACATTTGAAGCAAAGGTCGCTACGATTATTCTGCTGTCCTTATGCTCTGCAAATACCATATCAAATGTCTTGCCCACAGTTCTCTCGGACATCGTAAATCCCGGTCTGGTAGCATTGGTGGAGTCACAAAGCATTGCAAGACAGCCCTGCTTTCCTATCTCAGCCATTCTTCCAAGGTCCGCCGGATCACCGAATACAGGTGTGTAGTCCACCTTAAAGTCACCTGTATGGAAAATCGTACCTGCCGGAGAGTGTATTGCAAGTGCCGCAGCGTCAGCTATGGAGTGATTGGTCTTTACAAACTCAACATTAAAATCTCCCAGCTTTACTGTATCTCCGTACTTTACCACATTCAGCTTTGCCGTATCGTCTATCTGATGTTCTTTAAGTTTCTTTTCAATAAGCGCACAGGTAAGCTTCGTACCGTAGACAGGTACATTAAGCTGCTTTAATATATACGGCAGCGCTCCGATATGGTCCTCATGACCATGTGTTATACAAAATCCCTTTACCTTAAGATAGTTGTCCTTCAGATATGTTATATCAGGTATTACAAGGTCTATTCCAAGCATATCGTCGCTTGGGAAAGCCAGTCCGCAGTCAACTACCATGATGCTGTCCTCGTACTCAAACGCGGTAATATTCATACCGATTTGCTCAAGTCCGCCAAGCGGTATTATCTTTACATTTTTACTTGCTTTCTTTGCCCTGCCCCTTCTTTTTTTGTTGGTATTCTCCATAAGTATGCTTGATACCTGCTCAGCCAAAGAAGGTACATTTCTGTCAGGAGCCACATATCTTGCCCCTATTTTTTTCATCTCTTCGGATACTTCACTTATACCTGCATCTCTTTTGCTTTCTGCAGTCTTTGTCTTTCTTGTTCCGGTTCTTCTTACAGACTTTTTTTCAAGCGACTTTTCTTCTGTAGTGTTTGCCTGACCGGCCTCTGTTGTATTCTCTTCATTTGAAGTCGCCCTTCTTTTAGTACCCTGCTCATGCTTTAATCTGGCGTTAACCGTTCTTTCTTTTTTTACTTTCTTTTCAGGTTTGTCTCCCAATTCATTTGTGCTTGCTTCACTCAGTTCCTTGCTTTCCTGCATTATTCTTTGCATATTCAGCAACGGATTCTTCTCATTCTCGTTCAAAACTTATTCCTTTCTAAATCTAATATATAAACAGATATAAACTATCTAACAATATCTATATCATCCATCATCTTTTCAAATATCTCAAATACCGAATCCAGCTCGTTTTCGTCTTCTACAAATATATAATTGGCTTCCTCGTCATCACCGCTTGAAATATCCTTCATAATATAGCATTCGCCGTCTTCGCCTTCAAAGCTGTCTGTCACAAGTATATAGCTGACTCCGTTTATCTTAGTCTCTTCTATAACACTAAGTTTTATATTTTCACCGTCTTCCGATAAAAAAGATACCGTATCGTTTTTCATTTCTTTTTCTCCATATATTCTCTCAAAATAATACCGGCCGCCACCATATCAATGAACTGCTTTCGATTCTCCTTCTTCACACCTGACTCATCCAGAATCTCATCCGCTTCCACCGTAGTCAGTCTTTCATCCTGCATCACAATAGGAACGTTCACTCTTTTTTTTAACTTCTCTACAAACTCCATTGTAAGAGCCACTCTCTCGTTGCTCTTGCCGTTCATATTTATAGGCAGTCCTACCACTATTTCTTTTATATTATTTTCTTCCACTATCTTGGCAATCCTTGCCAAGGATCTTCTGAGCTTATTTTCTTTATCTCTCTCAATGGTCTCAAACGGCTGCGCTGTAAGCCCCAATGAATCGCTTATAGCTACTCCGATAGTCTTTGAGCCATAGTCAAGTCCCATGATTCTATCTTTCAAATCCACTTTTTCTCCAAACTGTAAAAAGAAGCCTACCTTCAAAGCAAACTTCTTCATACATTTTACCCATATTTAAAATATGTTTTATTGTATGACCCAGCCTCAGAAGGTCCATCACGCGGCTTTATGATTCATCTTAAAAAGTTCAGCTAAGATTCTTCTCAATATAACTTTTTAACAACTCTTCCACTATCTCATCACGCTCAACCTTCATAATGAGACTTCTTGCACTCTTGTGACTCGTGATATAAGTCGGATCTCCTGACATCACATAGCCGACTATCTGATTTACCGGATTATATCCCTTCTCTGTCATAGCCTCATAAACCAGCTTCAACACTTCCTTGACATCCATCTTATTTTCTTGTACTGCCCTAAAATATTGTGTATTTTGAACATCCATCTTATCACGCTTCCTTTTCTAATAAGTTTTATTTTATCACGATTGCAGGTTATATTGCAATATTATTTTTAAAGTTCAGAAAATAAAACCTCAACACAGATTTTTTCGCACTAATGCATATTGTTTTATTCTTTTTTCATCAACAATATATCATTCGTCAAAAACCGGGCCACTTTGCCTTTTATGATATCGTTTGTATTAAGTCCGTCCTTTAAGACTGCAATCTTTACATATTCCTTTGTATAACCTGTATAATACTCTTTTCCATCCTTTGTAAAAGTCTCCTCGCAAAGTACCTCATCAACTCTTGTGATTCTTTGACTTCTGAACTCTCTTTGGTTTTCCAAATTTATTTCATTCAATATATTTGCCCTCTTTGCCTTCTCATTACCGTCCACCTGCGGCATATGTGCGGCTTTTGTACCCTCTCTTACAGAGTACGGGAAGATATGAGTTTCATAGAATTTTACCTTCTCTACAAAGGCTTTACTCTCTTCAAAATCTCTTTCACTTTCTCCCGGAAATCCCACAATAATATCCGTAGTGATTGCCGGAGAGTCAAAATACTTTCTTATAAGCTCTACTCCCTCATAAAACTCACTTGCAGTATACTTTCTGTTCATACTCTTTAGAGTCTTGTCACATCCGCTCTGTAAACTAAGATGAAAATGCGGGCAAAACTTGTTTATTTCACTAAGCCTCTTTATAAACTCCTCTTTTATAATCCTCGGTTCAAGTGAGCCTATACGAATTCTTTCTATTCCGTCCACTTTTGCTATATTTTCTATCAGATTAAGCAGCTCGTTCTTTGTGACAAACTCCTCATCACTTTCCTCGGTCTGTGTGAGTAACTCCATTCTTTTATTATAAGACTCATCCAAAAAATCCACTCCGTATGATGAAAGATGTATACCTGTAAGCACCACTTCCTTATATCCTGAAGATGCAAGCTTTTTTACCTCTTCTATGATATTTTCCATCTTTCTGCTTCTCACCCTGCCTCTTGTAAACGGAATAATACAGTATGAGCAAAACTGGTTGCAGCCGTCCTGCACTTTTATAAAAGCTCTGGTATGGTCGTTTATTTTACTTATATTGAACTCTTCATACTCGGTATTTTTATTTATATCAATTATGAACCTGTTTTCATTCTTATCCTGTAAATACTCATTTATTATATTTACAATCTCGTTTTTGTTATTGTTTCCGACAATTATATCAATACTTAGGTCCTCATCAATTTTTTCCTTTGCGGACTCCACATAGCAACCTGCCGCTACAACTATGGCATCTTCGTTCATCTTTCTAGCCCTGTGAAGCATCTGTCTTGACTTTCTGTCTGCAATATTTGTCACCGAGCAGGTATTTATAATATATACATCCGCTTTTTCACCGAAATCCACACATTTATAGCCTGCAGCCTCCATCAGCTGCTGCATAGCCTCAGTTTCATATGTATTTACCTTACAGCCCAGTGTGTGAAAAGCAACTGTTTTCATAAAAATCCTTTCTAACTTTTCAAATGTCATTGACTTTACTATAAAATTTATATAGGATATAGGCAGAAGCTAATGTGCAAATACTTTTATGTGTTTGTTGCATTCACACAATATTTTTTACAATGGAGGATTATATGAAAACAGTTCAAATTTCCCTTAATTCCATCGACAAAGTAAAGTCATTTGTTAACGAATTGGCTAAGTACGATGTAGACTTTGACTTAGTTTCAGGAAGATATGTTATAGATGCAAAATCAATAATGGGTATCTTCAGCTTAGACTTATCAAAGCCTATCGATCTTAACATTCACGCTGAGGATAATGTAGAGCAGATACTTGAGGCACTCTCTCCATATATCATCAAATAATATTTTTTTAATCCGGCAGATGTATCTGCCGGATTTTTTATCACTTCGCCTTTACCAAAATTCTTTCTTTAGTCTCAAGCGCCCTTTCCAAAAGTTCTTCTATCTTTCCTTCAAGGCTCTTTTCAGATCTCTCAATACCTTCAAGTACAGGCTTTGTCACAGGATGCTTTGCAACAAATATTGTACAGCAGTCCTCATATGGCTGTATAGAAGTCTCATATGTGCCTATCTTCTCAGAAATCTCCACAATCTCCTGTTTATCAAAACCTATAAGCGGTCTGAATACAGGCAATGTGGCTGCCGCGTCTGTGGTAAGCAGCGACTGTATTGTCTGAGATGCCACCTGTCCTATACTCTCACCTGTTATAAGCGCCTGATCGCCGTTTTCCACAGCTATTCTCTCTGCAATCTTCATCATATACCTTCTCATGATGATTGTAAGTTCCTCATGTGGACAGTTCTCATATATTGCAAGCTGGATATCCGTAAAATTGATTATATGTAAGTTTATAGGTCCGCTGTATCTTGCCACAATCTCTGCAAGCTCTATTACCTTTCTCTTTGCTCTCTCCGAAGTATACGGCGGTGCGTGGAAATATACCGCTTCCACTCTCACACCTCTTTTTGCAATCATATATCCCGCTACAGGTGAGTCTATTCCTCCTGATAAGAGTAACATCGCTTTACCGTTTGTACCTATAGGCATTCCTCCCGGTCCCTCTATCTCAAGTGAATATATATTGATAAAGGTTCTTATCTCCACTTTGATAAGCACATCAGGCTTTCTTACATTTACCTTTATCTCGGGAAATGCGTTTAAAATCACCTCTCCAAGGTCTGCATTGATACTCTCTGAAGTACCCGGAAAACTCTTGTCCGCTCTTCTGGTATCCACCTTGAACGTAAAGTTCTTATCCGGATACACTTCATCCACATATTCAACCACACTTTTTTTCAGATTTTCGTAGTCCTTTGACTCTATTCTGACCATCGGACAGATGCCTACTATTCCGAATACCTTACTGAGTCTGTCTATGGTGTCCTCGTAGTCATAATCTCCGTCGGTATCCACATATATTCTTCCAAGTTCTTTTGATACAAAGAACTTGCCTTCCACTTCTTTTAATGCAATTCTGATTTGCTTCATCAGGGCATCTTCAAACATATATCTGTTCTTGCCCTTTACACCTATTTCACCGTATTTAATTAAAAATGATTTGTACTTCATTATTTCCTCACAAATTTTCTAAGAAGCGGCAAAAGCTCCTTCAGATTGTCTATAAGATACTTTGCATCCTCCATATTGTTGAGCTCGGATAAGGAAATCCTTATGGTAGCATCCAATAAATCTTCTCTTATACCTACAGCCTTAAGTGTTCCCGATATACCCGGATGATTTGAAGAGCATGCCGAACCGCTTGAAACATATATACCTCTGTCCTCCAAGGCGTGTAATAAAACTTCCGCACGAATATCTTCAAAAGATACACTTATAATCTGCGGTGCGAAGTTATCGCCTCTGCCGGTATTTAATACGGCTCCGTCTATTTTCTCAAGTTCATCCATAATAAAGTTTTTAAGGCTCTTGATCTTTTCAATTCTGTTATCAAACTCGTCATAGGCTTCTTTTGCGGCAACTCCCATTCCGGCAATTCCGGTAGTATTTAATGTGCCGCTTCTCATACCTCTTTGATGTCCGCCTCCGAATATAATAGGATTTATCTTCACATTGCCGTCAATGTATAAAAATCCTACACCCTTCGGGCCGTGGAACTTATGCCCTGAAGCCGAGAGCATATCAATTCCCTGTGTTTTAGGATTTATTTTTAATTTTGTATATGCCTGTATTGCGTCTACATGAAAGAGAGTGTTTAAATTCTTACTCTTTATTATCTTTGATATCTCATCTACAGGCTCCACAGCTCCTATTTCATTATTTACATACATAATTGAAACCAGTATTGTATCTTCTCTGATGCTTTCTTTTAATACCTCAAGGTCCACTCTTCCTGTTTTATCCACAGGAAGTACAGTCAGCTCAAAACCTTCTTCCGTCAAAAATGTCGCAGGCATATATACTGCAGGATGCTCTATTCCCGATATTATTATATGCTTTCCAAGCCTCTTTTTTGCCATGGCCGTGCCTAAAAGTGCCATATTATTGGATTCCGTCCCGCCTGATGTAAAGATTATCTCACTTTTTTTAACTTTGAGAGTCTTTGCTATTGTTTCAGCGGCATCCTTTACATATTTTTCGGCATCTACACCTTTTATATGCTTCGCACTGCTGTTTGCATAGTCCTCCCTCATAGTCTTTAACATTATATCTATGGCTTTTTCACTTACTTTTGTAGAAGCCGAGTTGTCAAAATATGCGTCCATCTATTCTTCTTCCAATCTGATCATTATATTACTGAGCAATGCAAGTCCTGCCGTCTCCGTCCTTAGGATTCTTTTTCCGAGTGTAATCACTTCAAACCCAAAGTCTGTCGCCTTTTTTACTTCAGCTTCCTCAAATCCGCCTTCAGGTCCGATAAAAACGGCTATATCATTTTTGCCGTCCAGACTCTCAAGTATACTCCTGGTCTTTTTGATACCTTGTGCATTCTCATAGGGTAACAATTTTACACCATAGTCCTTTACAGTTTCAAGTGCATTTTCGACAGTCTGCGGCTTTAATACTTTCGGAACAATACTTCTCTTTGACTGTTTGGCCGCACTCTCTGCAATAGCATTCCATCTGTTTATCTTAGCGTCGACTTTCTTTTCATCTATCTTTACCACAACTCTTTTTGTCTTTACAGGTATTATCTCACTTACACCGAGTTCTATCGCCTTTTGTATTATCATTTCAAGCTTGTCTGATTTTGGAATACCCTGCAATAATGTAATCTTTACAGGCAGTTCTCTTTGTTCCATGCTCTCAAGCACTTTCAAATCCACCCTGTCAGCTTCCGTTTTTTCTATCTTACAAAGATAATCCCAATCTCCTTTTACACTGATCAGAAGTTCTTCTCCGACCTTCATCCTGAGAACATTTACTATATGATTTACATCACTGCCTTTTATATACGCATTTTCGCCGTTTACCTGCTCTTCTTCTACAAAAAAATGATACATTTATTACCTCTTTTTTGCCGCGATGCTTACCCACTCTCCAAGGTGGTTTATCTCGATGATTTCAAAATCCTCACTCTTTTTAAAAGCAAGCACCACATCGGCTTCCTTTGTATCTATTATTCCGGATGTGATGAATATTCCGCCTTTTCTCATATGCTTTGCTACAGTCTTTATAAGTTCTATAATAACAGGAGCCAAAATATTGGCTGTAACTATATCAAACTTTTCATAGCCTGCCATATCCATTATATTCTCATCGGTCAGGATATCTCCGCACACCGCTACAAACTCGGTCATACCTATTTCATTGCTTATCATATTTTCCATGACCGCATCTATAGCCATATCGTCAAGGTCTGTTCCGAATACACATTCCGCTCCAAGCTTTAATGCCGCGATTCCAAGTATTCCGCTTCCTGTACCTATATCAAGCACTTTGGCTTCAGGCTTTGTCTTCAGATACTTCTCAAGTGCCAATATACACAGCTTGGTAGTCTCATGTGAACCTGTACCGAATGCAGTACCCGGATCTATCTGTATAAGTGTCTTATACTTTGCATCCTCAGGTATCTCTTCCCAAGTAGGTTTTATAAGTATATCGCCTACATAAAAAGGCTTAAAATACTGCTTCCAATTGTTTATCCAGTCTTTATCTTCAGTTTCGGACTTTGTAAGCACACTGTCTCCTATATCGCAAAACTCTTTAAGTTCTTCCAATGTATTATGGATATCCTCCAAAAGCTTTGTATTGTCCGCCTCGGAATCCAGATAAAAGCTTACTTTTGCTACACCTTCATCCTTTGGAAGTTCAGGCAAAATATCTATAAACATTCCCTTTGTCTCTTCGGCTGTAAGAGGTACATTGTCTTCTATCTCAATACCTTCCACGCCTATATCTCCAAGCGATGCACTTATAATATCCACCGCATCGGTCTTTGTAATAAGAGTATACTTCTCCCACTTCATATAATTACTCCTATATGTAGGTAGAATTTTGATTTTCCAATCCTAAACGCAGCTATGCTTAAAAGCTTCGCAGGATTTTACGCAGCCTGTAAAAACTCGTTTATTCGCTTGGAAAGCAGCGAACTGCACTCAAACAGGTCCTCGGCTGCTGAATCCTGTCTCGCTTTTTGCGCACAGCTAAACGCTACAAGGATTGTAAAATCAAAGCATCTACTCAATCATTTTTAGTTATATGTATTTTGTCATTTAATAGAATAACAGGGCTGCCACTAAGTAGCAACCCTGTTAATCCGATCAGCAGAAAATATTATTCTACTGTTACTATTTCACGCTTGTTATATGAACCACATGCCTTACAAACTCTATGAGGAAGCATTAACTCTCCACACTTAGGACATTTTACAAGACTTGTAGCTGACATCTTCCAGTTAGCTCTTCTCTTATCTCTTCTACCGCGAGATGTTTTATTCTTTGGACAAATTGACATTCTTTCACCTCCTTATCTCGAGTCACAAAACTTGTTTTATTATAATGGTAAAGGTTTCACTTGTCAATATTATTTTTTAGCCAATCTGTAAGCATCTCTTGCTATAGCCAATTCCTCATTTGTAGGCATAAGAATAAGCTTAACCTTAGAGTCAGGGGTTGAAATCATAGTTCTCTTGCCGCGAACATTGTTTGCATTGTCATCAATCTTTGCACCGAGATATCCGAAAGCGTTTCCTACAATTCTTCTTGTTTCCTTATCGTTCTCACCTACACCGGCTGTAAAGCAGATAGCATCCACTCCGCCCATTGCAGCTATATATGCACCTACATACTTGATAATTCTGTATCTGAATGCTTCAAGCGCAACTTCTGCAAGCTTATTTCCGTCCGCTGCGGCATTCTCAATATCTCTGAAGTCTGATGATATACCGCCGCTCATTCCGAGTACACCCGACTTTTTGTTGAGGATATTTAATACCTCGTCAACACTTCTATTCTCCTTGTCACAGATATACTGTACTATGGCAGGGTCGATATCTCCCGATCTTGTACCCATGATAAGACCCTCAAGCGGAGTAAGACCCATTGATGAATCTATACATTTGCCGCCTATAGATGCTGATATTGATGCACCGTTTCCGAGGTGACATACTATTATCTTTGCATTGTCTTTATCAAGGTTTGCAAACTTAACAGCCTCATGTGATACATACATATGGCTTGTACCGTGGAAACCGTATCTTCTGATATGATACTTGTCATAGTACTCACTTGGAATAGCATACTTGTATGCTTTTTCCGGCATTCCCATACCGAATGATGTATCAAAAGCGGCTACATTTGTAATTCCCGGCATTGCCTTTTCTACAGCTTCAATACCCATAAGGTTTGCAGGGTTGTGAAGCGGTGCAAGATCACAGTACTTCTTTATCTCAGCCTTTACCTCATCGTCAATAACTACGGAATCAGGATACTTAACGCCACCCTGTACCACTCTGTGTCCTACAGCCGCGATTTCGCTTGCATCCTTTATCACACCGTGCTCCTTGTCTGTAAGTGCCTCAAATACAAGTGCAATAGCCTCTGTATGATCTTTTACATCCTTCTCTACGACATACTTGTCTTTTCCGATAGGCTCATGTGTAAGCTTTGATCCCGGTATTGCTATTCTCTCAAACAACCCCTTTGCCAAAGGCTCTTCATTTTCCATGTTTATAAGCTGATACTTAAGTGATGAGCTGCCACAGTTTATAACCAAAATATTTTTCATAAGAAACTCCATTCCTCGTGTTTAATTTATTTATCTTCTCCTGCCGCCTGAATTGCCGTGATTGCAACCACACCGACAATGTCCTCAGCCGAGCATCCTCTTGAAAGGTCGTTTACAGGCTTTGCAATACCCTGACACATAGGTCCGTAAGCATTTGCCTTTGCAAGTCTTTGAACAAGCTTATATCCGATATTTGCGGCATCAAGATCAGGGAATACAAGTACATTTGCATGTCCTGCCACATTTGAACCCGGTGCCTTAGCTTCTCCGACCTCAGGAACGATAGCCGCATCAAGCTGAAGTTCTCCGTCAAGACAAAGATTTGGTGCAAGTTCTTTTGCAATTCTTGTAGCCTCCACAACCTTTGTTACATCGTCATGCTTTGCACTTCCCTTTGATGAGTGGCTTAACATTGCAACCTTAGGCTCCTTTCCTACAAGGAACTTAAAGCTTTCAGCTGATGAGAGTGCAATAGCTGCAAGCTTCTCAGGATCAGGATTTTGCTCAAGTGAGCAGTCCGCAAATACAAATACACCGTCCTCGCCGAATTCACAGTTCGGAACTTCCATTACAAAGAATCCTGAAACAAGCTTTGTACCCGGCTTTGTCTTTATTATCTGTAATGCAGGTCTTAATGTATTGGCTGTTGAATGACATGCACCGCTTACAAGTCCGTCGGCATCTCCCGCCTTGAGCATAAGGCATCCGTAAGTTGTATAGTCGCTAAGCATCTGCTTTCTTGCATCTTCATGAGTAAGTCCCTTTGACTTTCTGAGTTCTACAAAGAGGTCCTCATATTCTTTTGTCTTCTCATAAGTATTTGGATCAATTATTGTCGCTCCTGTGATATCAAAACCCTTTGAATACTCCTCCACTTCCTGTGGTGTTCCGATGATTATCAGGTTTGCCAAACCGTCTTTCAAGATTGTTTCGGCAGCCTTAAAGGTTCTCTTATCCATTGACTCCGGCAATATTATAGTTTTCTTACTTTTCTTTGCTCTCTCTCTTAGTTGATCCATCATTGACATATGACATATCCCTTTCTGTTATTACAGCATATAGCTTATATTTAACCTGTGCTTATTTGCACAACAAAAAGCTCATCCGAGCTCATATATGTATAGTATAGTAAAAAAAAAGCCACAATACAAGCATTAAGATTAGTTAATAAAATAACAAAATGTCTAAAAATCAGTACAATATTTTTTATTCATTATCCTCATTTATATATTTATCGAAGACCATATTGAACTGACTTGACTGAAACAGCGCTATTCCGGGACCCAGTATCAGCACAAGCATGGACATTACTCCCGGCATTCTCATTATCAGATAATATACCGCTATAAGTATTATTACACTTCCCGCCAATATGATTATTGTTCTGACAAGGTGCTTTATAGACATGAAAAGCGCCAGTTTAAAAGTATGCTTTATCGGATTGATAAACTTTGCCTGTATAGGAAATACATATAGAAATATAAATAACCATAACAGCATCAAAAAGCAGGTAACCGTAAATATTATCATTCTTATAAATGTATTTTGTATAGGTGCGTAAACACTGAAAAACCTTATATCAAAGAAAAGTATACCGCCTGTCACAGCCATTATTATCCAAATGAGAGTAGACTGCTTTATATTGTCTTTAAAGCTGTGAAAGAACATCCTAAACATTCCTCCGCTGTCACGGTCTTTTGCTATTTTTAAGGTGCAGTAATACATTGCTGTTGTAGCCGCTCCGAAGGTTATTATCGGTATAGAGCATATCACCCAAAGCAAGTTTAAAATAAACAGATCCCATATTCTTCCCACAAATCTCCATACAGGATTGTCATAATTAAAAAATCCGCCCATATATTTCTCCTTGTTAAAATTTATCAAACAGTTATTCCGGTTTCTTGGATACAAGTTTATTTAAATCTTGGATACAAGTTTTCGATTGACTTATTAAAATATCCGTTATATTATGGTCTTATAAGCCTGTTAATCATAGCATAAAATAATGCTTGCATACAAGGTTAATTTATGTATGAAAGGGGGTATGAGTATTTCTACCGTTCAAAATATATACTCGGAAATAGAAAATGATATATTGATGTTAAACTTAAAACCCGGCAGGCTTATCAGTGAAAACAGCTTATGCACCAAATACAATGTTTCAAGAACTCCCATACGTGCAGTGCTTTCACGACTTGCCGGAGCGGGGCTTGTAGATATTATTCCAAAGAGCGGTTCAAGGGTATCCATGATAAATATGGAAATAGTCAAGCAGATAATCTATGAAAGATTTGCACTTGAGAGCATGGTACTCAAAGACTACATTGCCGTTGCTACAGACAGTGATATAAAAAAACTTGAAAAGACCGTTATCAGACTGGTTAAAAGCTATGAAAACACCAAAAACTTTAAGCCGGATAAATTTAAGGAAATAGATTTGTCCATGCATGAATTGTGGTATAAGAAAACCGGACATACCTATCTGTGGGAACAGATAAGAAAATCCGACTCCAATTACACAAGATTTTGCATGCTTGATATGCTCGAATGTGAAAACTATGAGCATGTAATACTTGAACATAGACAAATGTATGAGGTAATTAAAAGCAGGGATACCTCTAAGATAGAGAAAATAGTTAAAAAGCATCTTTATGGCGGTATTGAGAGGGTCAATGCGGCCTTAAATAACAAATTTGATGAAATGTTTACAGCATATTAAAGGAGGATTTTATGGACATACGTTATTCAGCAAATCAAAGAGACTTTAAGCATTATACAACAGGTGAAATAAGGGATGAATTTCTTATTGAAAATCTTTATCAGCCCGATAAGGTAGTTGCGGTTTATTCACATGTGGACAGGATGGTAACTCTTGGATGTATGCCTGTTGATGAGGCGGTGCCTATTGATAAGGATATCGATATATGGTCAAATTTCGGTACAAAGTATTTTCTTGAAAGAAGAGAGATAGGTATTTTTAATATCGGAGGAAAGGGCGAAATAGCAGCAGATGGTGAAACCTTTATACTTGACTATAAGGATTGCCTCTATATCACTAAGGGTACAAAAAATGTCACTTTCAAAAGCCTTGATAAAAGCAATCCGGCCAAGTTTTATATGGTAAGCGCTCCTGCACATATTTCATATAAAACAAAATTTATATCAATAAAGGATGCCGCCAAAAAATCTCTTGGAGATAATAAGACTTCAAATAAGAGAGTGATAAATCAGTTTATACATCCTGATGTATTACAAACCGCACAGCTTTCTATGGGCATGACCGTTCTTGATGAGGGAAATGTATGGAATACAATGCCTGCACATACACATGAGAGAAGAATGGAAATCTATATGTACTTTGAGGTTCCAAAGGACAATGTTATCTTCCATCTTATGGGTGAGCCGAATGAAACAAGACATATTGTAATGCACAATGAAGAAGCCGTCATATCTCCTTCATGGAGTATACATTCGGCGGCAGGTACATCAAACTATACTTTTATCTGGGCAATGGGCGGCGAAAATCAGGCATTTGACGATATGGATGTTATAAAGAACGAGGATTTGAGATAATGGAAAATGTTTTAAACAGCTTCAGACTTGACGGAAAAATCGCACTTGTTACAGGTGCATCTCACGGAATAGGCTTTGCAATGGCAAAGGCACTTTCCGACGCAGGTGCGAAGGTAATATTTAACAGCAGTTCAGAGGACGGATTGAAAAAAGGTCTTGAAGCATATAAAAAAGAAAATATTGATGCAAAGGGTTATGTATGTGATGTAACCGATGAAGAAGACGTAAAGAATATGGTAGCCGATATTGAAAAGAATATCGGTGAAATAGATATTCTTATAAACAATGCCGGAATCATAAAAAGAATTCCGATGACCGATATGAGCGTGGATGAGTTCAATTCAGTTATAGATGTGGACCTTATCGCACCTTTTATTATGGCAAAGGCTGTTTTACCGGGTATGGTAAAAAGAAGAAGCGGCAAAATAATAAATATCTGCTCCATGATGAGTGAGCTTGGCAGAGAAACTGTAAGCGCCTATGCAGCAGCAAAGGGCGGTTTAAAAATGCTTACAAAAAATATAGCTTCTGAATACGGTCAGTACAATATTCAGTGTAACGGAATAGGACCGGGATATATTGCAACATCACAGACCGCACCTCTTCGTGAGATACAGCCTGACGGAAGCAAACATCCTTTTGATTCCTTTATACTTGCAAAGACTCCTGCAAACAGATGGGGAGATCCTGCCGACCTTGCAGGCCCTGTAGTATTCTTATCATCCTCTGCATCCGACTTTGTAAACGGACATATACTCTATGTAGACGGCGGAATACTGGCATATATAGGAAAGCAACCATAAAAATAAAAAGTGGGTTGATTTACCAACCCACTTACCATATTTCTATGTCCTTACCTTGCTATATCAGGTATATTCCCCTTTTTAAAGTGATATGATGTTGAACCTCCATAAGGATTATCTTTATCGGTCTTCAGATAAATATAGACATTAAGATCCATATCTTCATTCAGGCTGTCCTTATACGGACTGTCACAAAAATCCAAAGCGCTAAGAATTTTGTCTATATCTTTTGCATCTTTAAAGACTTTCACATTGTCCTCATTGTAATACTCTTGTGCCTGACCCGATGTATAATAACGGCTTACCTCTATTCTGTCTATATCCTCTATAGGAAGTGTTTTTGCGGCATCAACTCCCATTTCATTAAGTATGGATATGGTATCCTTAAACTCAGGATAGACGGGATAATATCCTACTTCCTCCATTACATTCGGATATTTCTTATCAATTGAATCATAACCGTCGTTGGAAATACGAATATAGTCCTCCAAGGCTTTTTGCATATATTCATTATTAAATCTGATTGAGTATATAGGATAACTCTTCATTCTGGTATCATAGCTTAAACCAAGCAAATCTTTTTTGTATGCATCCATAAGTCTGTTTTTTAAGTTATTATCCTTTAATTCTATATGACCGTCATTATCCTTTATTCCGTTTAAGTCTATACTTACTATATCATTGTTATCCTCTGTAAGTATGGGATAAATACTTTTTTTATAGCCTTCATCATCATATATTTTTGACAGCTGTGAAATCATATCTTGAAAACCTATATTATAAGCTCTTTGTACAGTTCTTCCCGATTTCAGCTTATATGATATTACCACTCTCTGTGAGTCCTCATAATAATCACTCACTGATCCCGCTCCAAGTTTTGCCAGTTCAAGTACGGCTTCCTTATTTCCTATATCCATCTTACTTAACAATGATGATTCTATACTGTCGGTATCTGCATAGTCCACATATACATTCTTGCCGCCGGCATAATAATCCTTGCCAACTTTGATTTTATTATAGTATAGTGATTCATTGCTTTCCAAAATATCAGATATTACAGCCACACTCTTTATATCCGATACCTTAGGTATATATCTGTCATATCCAAGCAAATCCATTTGGAACATACAAACAAAGATAAGTGAAATAACTATACAGATAAGCATCTGTATTTTATTAGCAAAAATCTTCTTAAAATCCTGATTATAAATTATTTCCATTGTACAGTGAGTAATTACTCCGCCTACAACCGCTCCGAAAATACCCCATGCCGTGCTTTCCATCATAATTTCATATGCAAGCAGATACATCATCATACTCATAAAAATCACTGTCATAAACTTTACAGGTACTTTTATTATTGTGAAACTTATACTTTTACCCGCAGTTTCCGAAGCTCTCTTCCTGTACAGCAACAGGTTTACAAACATTAGAAGAATACCGGCAATCAGTGAAATCACAATTTCACTGATTTCACTAAGCTTAAATACATTGAATGCGATCATAACGCTTGATACATTCGGTAAAAACTTTTCAAGGAAGGGACCGCAATTGTAACAGGTCTTTAAAAACATTTTTTGATATTCCATCAAAATAAATGAAAGTGACGGAAAATAAAAATCAAAAAATACACATGCCAAAATTCCTATAAGCATATTTCCTGTAAGCATTATTGCAAGCAACACTACAGAATAGTTCAGAAAAAACACCAGTGACCATCCGATAATTCCCCATATGGTTGCCATAATAACACTTGTCTGTGATGTATTTATAAATATCATCAAACAGGCGATTAAAGCACATACAATAAAAGGTACAATTGCTATAATAATTCCGTTTATTACCTTTATAAAAAACAATGTTTCTCTTTTTACAGGCAAACTGTGATACATATCCACTTTCTTTTTTGAATACAGATATGAAAATCCCGACAAAGCCGTTACCATTGCAAGGCCTATAAATACAAGTGAAAAGAAGGGATTTGCAATACTTATATATTTACAAAAAGCCTGAGCAAACTCAATTTTGCTTAACTCTACATCACTTGCAATACTTACATATTCGTATATTCCGCTGTTACTCATATGCATGCTTATCATCATAGCCGTCGCTACAATCACTGAAAAGAAAAATGTAAGAATGCTTACAGCAAGACTCCAAATCCTTACCTTAAAATCTTCCTTCAGCAGTTTAAAAAATAAGCTTTTTGATGTCATAACCGTAGACCTCCGTTTCACTTATAAATATTTCTTCAAGACTAAGATCCATCATCTCAAAAAATACCGGATGAAACTCTTCCATCTTAGTTCTTATCTCTTCTTCCTCACCCTTAACGGTGATTGTATACACACGCCCGCTATTTTTCATCTGCATAATATCAAGCGACTTTAACATGTCCATATCGAAATTACTTTCAAACACACACTGTACTTTATGAATATTAAGTTTCATATCCGATACATCTTTTGAAAGAAGTATTCCTCCTTTATGTAAAAGTCCTACATGGTCACAGATGTCCTCAAGCTCTCTTAAGTTGTGTGAAGCTATTATAGGTGTCAGACCTCTCTCATCCATCTCCTTTGCAAAAAGACTCTTCACCGCCTGTCTCATAACAGGGTCAAGTCCGTCAAAGGTTTCATCACAGAGCAGATACTTGGTATTTGACGCCACTCCGAGTGCAATGCAAAGCTGCTTTTTCATTCCTTTTGAAAAGGTATTTATCTTTCTGTTTATACCAAGGTCAAGTGCGGCCAGAAGCTTTTCGCACTTGTCCGTATCGAAGTTTTTATATACGGAAGAATAAAATTTCATCATTTCCTTTGCATTGGTGTTTGCAAAGAAATACTGCTCATCAGAGATATAAAAAAACTTCTCTTTTGCATTTATATTTTCAAATACACTCTCATTGTCAATAAGTATCTTACCGCTCTCAGGCTTTAGTATTCCTGCAAGTATCTTTAAAAAGGTACTTTTTCCGGCACCGTTGGTTCCTATAAGTCCGAAGACATTTCCGTCTCTTATAGTTGCGCTTATATTGTCAAGCGCCTTGATATCTTCAAAGCTCTTACTTAAATTCTTGGCTTCAATCATACTTCCTCCTTCTTTTTATAGAACTCATCCGCTTTTTTACAAAATTCATCTCTGTCTATAAGTCTCTTTGACTTGTCCACCAGCTCCCTAAGTTCATTGAACAAGACATTTTTCTTATTTTCCTTTATTTTGTCCATATCCGATACAAAGCTTCCGATACCCTTTACACTGTATACATAGCCTTCGCGCTCAAGCTCAATATAGGCCTTTTGTATAGTATTCGTATTTATTGAAAGCTCCATTGCAAGGCTTCTCACAGACGGAAGCTTATCCCCCGGAGACAATACCCCTACAAGCATCAGATCGGACAGCTTGTCTACCACCTGCTCATAGATAGGTCTCTTATCCCTTGAGTCAATCACAATCATAGGCTTCTCCTTTAACTGTATTATCTATCATAGTACAGTGAGTATAGCATTATCTTTAATTAATTTCAATATCCAAGTAAAATTTTATATATGGAAAATCCCCTAAAACAATGCTATAATAGGTATTTGTAAATTTTTATGAGGAAGTATATATGATAACAACAAGAGAAGATATAAGAAATATTGCCATTATCGCCCATGTAGACCATGGTAAAACTACACTCGTTGACCAGCTTTTAAAGCAGAGCGGTGTTTTCAGGGCGAATCAGGAAGTGGCTGAAAGAGTAATGGACTCAAATGATATAGAAAGAGAGAGAGGAATCACAATTCTCTCAAAGAACACCGCCGTACACTACGGTGATGTGAAAATCAATATTATAGATACACCGGGACATGCCGACTTCGGAGGAGAAGTGGAGCGTGTTCTAAAGATGGTAAACGGTGTCGTACTGGTAGTTGACGCTTATGAAGGTGCCATGCCGCAGACCAAATTTGTACTTAGAAAGGCTCTTGAGCTTGACCTTGAGGTGCTTTGCCTTATCAATAAATGTGACAGAGACGAAGCAAGACCTGAAGAGGTTGTAGACGAGATACTTGAGCTTTTACTTGACCTTGATGCAAATGAGCATCAGCTTGACTGTCCTTTCCTTTTTGCAAGTGCAAGAGGAGGTTGGGCAAGATACAATCTCAATGATACAAATATGGATATGAAGCCTTTGTTTGAGACTATTATCAAGCATATCCCTGCACCTACAGGTGACGAAGACGCGGATCCGCAAGTACTTATAAGCACTATCGACTACAATGAATATGTAGGTAGAATAGGTGTAGGTAAGGTGGACAACGGTATCATCAAGGTAAATCAGGAAGTGGCTTTGGTCAATCACCACGACCCTGATAAGATGAAAAAGGTTAAGATAGGTAAGCTCTATGAGTACGAAGGACTGAACAGAGTGGAAGTAAGCGAAGCAAGGATAGGTTCAATAGTGGCTATCTCAGGTATTCCGGATATACATATCGGAGATACACTGACTTCTATCGACAATCCGCAGGCAATACCTTTCCAAAAGATTTCAGAACCTACCATCTCGATGAACTTTATGGTAAACGACTCTCCTCTTGCAGGAAGAGAAGGAAAGTTCATTACATCAAGACATCTGCGTGAAAGACTCTTCAGAGAGCTGAATACGGACGTCAGCCTTAGAGTGGAAGAAACGGAGTCTCCTGACTGCTTTAAAGTATCAGGCAGAGGCGAACTTCACTTATCCGTTCTTATAGAAAATATGAGAAGAGAAGGATTTGAGTTTGCAGTCAGCAAGGCCGAGGTTATATATCACTATGATGAAAGAAATCAAAAGCAGGAGCCTATGGAGCTTGCATTTGTAGATGTTCCTGACGAATTCTCAGGTGCGGTTATACAAAAGCTTACTTCAAGAAAGGGTGAGCTTCAGGGGATGAGCCCTACACATGGCGGATATACAAGACTTCAATTCCTCATTCCGTCTCGCGGTCTTATCGGCTACAGAGGTGAGTTCATGACCGACACCAAGGGAAACGGTATCCTCAATACCGAGTTTGAAGGATATGCACCGTACAAGGGTGATATGTTCTACAGAAAGACAGGTTCCATTATCGCATTTGAGAGCGGCGAGTCCATTACCTACGGACTTTTCAATGCACAGGAGCGTGGTACTCTCTTTATCGGACCGGGTGAGAAAGTATATGCAGGTATGGTAATCGGAAAGAACGGAAAATCCGAGGACGTCGAGATCAATGTCTGCAAGACAAAAAAGCTTACAAACACAAGATCGTCAAGTGCAGATGAAGCACTAAGACTTGTTACACCTAAAGTTATGAGCCTTGAAGAGTCGCTTGAGTTTATTGATACCGACGAGCTTTTGGAGGTAACACCTGAGAATCTACGTATCAGGAAGAAAATACTTGATCCTACACTCAGAAAGCGTTCAATGATCAAGTCAAAACAATAAATATTTCT
>NZ_DBHIEQ010000001.1:216221-219008 GCF_057250505.1 Lachnoanaerobaculum sp.
AATATTTCTAAAGGTATCCGTAAGGGTACCTTTTTATAATTAAAAAACAGCATATAAAAGATAAAGATTATTTAAAGCTGATAGCCTATATTGAACTAATGTTGTATAATCTAGTCTATGAGTGAGTGCTTTTAATTTAAATTTGTTTTGAAAAGGAAAAAGTAATGAATAAAGAGAATGAAAATAAAGCTCCTGAAAAAAGCTTAAAATCCTTCGGTTCAAAGAAAAGAAAATATATAAATAAAGCCATATTTAAGGCGGTTAAAACATTCTTTCTTTCACTGTTGGTTATAGCCGTTTTGGGAGGCGCAATGGGTATAGGTATGATAAAAGGTATCATAGACAATGCCCCCGAGGTGGACGTAGACAGCATTGTTCCGCTCGGATATGCCACTACCGTATACAATTCGGCAGGTCAGGTAACAGATACTTTGGTAATGGCAGGCTCAAACCGTGAAGAAGCCACATATGATGAATTGCCGAAAGTACTTATTGACGCATTTGTCGCCATAGAGGATTCAAGATTTTGGAAACATAGAGGTATAGATACCAGAGCGATACTGAGAGCAATCAGCGGTGTAATCACCGGCAAAAGTTCTTCCGGCGGCGGCTCTACCATTACACAGCAGCTTATAAAAAACAATGTATTCAACGGCGGTAGAGAAAGAAGCTTCGGAGAAAAAGTAGAGAGAAAATTTCAGGAGATGTATTTGGCGGTAAAGCTTGAAAAACAAATGGACAAAAAGCTAATCCTTACAAACTATCTGAATACTATAAACCTTGGAAGCAATTCACTTGGTGTAAAGGTGGCAGCCAGAAGATATTTCGGAAAAGAGGTTTCAGATTTAACTCTATCGGAGGCAACCGTTATTGCGGCTATAACCAAGGGACCTACAAAATACAATCCTATCACAGGTCAAACAGCAAATTCAGACAGAAGAAAAATAATTCTTCAATATATGTACGACCAGGGCTATATCACCAAGGAACAGCAGGAAGAAGCACTTGCAGATGATGTATACTCAAGGATTCAAAATATAAATACTCTTGCAAAGGAAAAAAACAGTCCGTACAGCTATTTTACAGATGCACTGATTTCACAGGTAACACAGGCTTTTATCAATGAAATGGGCTATACCGAAACACAGGCACATAATCTTTTGTACAGCGGCGGTTTATCCATATACACCACACAAGACCCTAACTTGCAACAGATAGTGGACAGAGAAGTAAACAACCCTGAAAACTATCCGGACACAAAGTACTCACTTGAATACAGACTTACTGTCACAGACAGTGAGAAGAACACACATAATTATTCTGAAAAGGATATTAACAAGTACCACTCCGAAACGTTACATGACGGCTTCAACGGACTATATCCGACCGAGGATGCCGCCAAGGCGGATGCAGAAAAATATAAGTCATCTATATTGAAAGACGGAGATACTATAGTAGGCGAAAGTGTAAAGACGGTATTGGAGCCGCAGGTTTCTTTTGTACTTATGGATCAAAAGACCGGTTCTGTAAAGGCGATAAGCGGCGGTAGAGGTGAAAAGACTTCTTCTCTCTCACTTAACAGAGCCACTGATACCACCAGGCAACCCGGTTCCACCTTTAAGGTGATATCATCATTTGCACCTGCACTTGATACCAGCGGTGCTACTCTTGCCACTACTTATTATGATGCCGAATATACTCTGGGAGATAAAACTTTCAAAAACTGGTATGATAAACAAGGTTATCTCGGATGGTCAAGCATTCGTGACGGTATAGTATATTCTATGAATATAGTTGCCCTAAAGACACTTATGGAGACGGTTACTCCGAGAGTCGGTGTACAATACGCTACAGACTTCGGTATAAGCACACTTACCGATCAGGATTATAATGCTTCACTTGCACTTGGAGGTCTTACAAAGGGTGTCAGCAATCTTGAGCTTACAGGCGCCTTTGCCACTATTGCAAATCAAGGTGTGTATACAAAGCCTATGTTCTTTACAAAGATTGTAGACCACAACGGTAAGACAATCCTTGACAATACTACTCCTACAACACATAGGGTTATAAAGGACTCCACCGCATTCTTGCTTACAGATGCCATGGCGGCATCCACTCAGAACAACAGAAAGTTTGCAAGCAGCGGAATCAATGTAAACTCCACATCTACCAGAGCGCATCTTGACCATATGAGCGTCGCCGGTAAATCAGGTACTACATCCAACAATGTGGATGTATGGTTTGTAGGCTTCACACCATACTATACCGCAGGTGTATGGGCAGGTTGTGATGAAAATCAGACGCTTTCAGATAACGGAGGAACAAGCTTCCACAAAGATATCTGGAGAAAGATAATGACCAAGGTATCTGAGGGGCAACAAGATATAGGCTTCCCTGTACCTGATTCCGTAGAGACTGCCGTAGTATGCAGAAAATCAGGAAAATTGCCTATACCGGGAGTATGTGACCACGACCCGAGAGGAGATTCCACATATACCGAATACTTTGCAAAGGGTACCGTACCTACAGAAGTCTGTGACCATCACACTACAGTTACGGTTTGTAGAGACAGCGGACTTTTGCCTACACCTAACTGTCCTACCACTACAAGAGTGGCTCTTATAATTCCAAGCGGACAGTCACAAACAGACGACTCACAATATGCAGTACCGAGCGCCACCTGTAATATACACAGTGATGTCAACCCTATAATAGGTTCGGAAGCACCTACTGAAGGTGCCACTGACAATCAGGATGTCGGCGTGGCTCCGAACGCTAACCACCCTG
>NZ_DBHIEQ010000002.1:0-4629 GCF_057250505.1 Lachnoanaerobaculum sp.
ACCATCAGCCGAACTTTTCTAAGTCCGGCTGTAATTTTTTTTTATTAAAAAGAGGCTGCACACTAATCACTTAGTGCGACAGCCCCAAGCAAAACATAAGCCGGGTTATGTATTAAACGGTCATCTATCTTATCCTTATGTCACCACAAGGCTTTAGCAACCTACCTGAATATCGGACGGGCAGCCCTTATTCGCTTTGGTCTTGCTTTGGATGGGGTTTACACTGCCTCATATGTTACCATACAAGCGGTGGTCTCTTACACCACCTTTTCACCCTTACCTTTCGGCGGTTATTTTCTGTTGCACTTTCCTTGGAGTCGCCTCCACCGGATGTTATCCGGCATCCTGCCCTATAAAGCCCGGACTTTCCTCACACTTGTGCGACCGTCTGTTTTACTAAGTGATACTTTAACATCCGAGATGCTTTTTGGCAAGAAAAAATTATAAAATCACAATCTTTCTCCTGTATGGATTATCAAGTATCTCAACATATTTTTCAAAATATATTGAATTATACAAAAAATCCGAATATATATTATTTTCAAATATTTTAAGACCGCTCTTACTTAAAATATCTTTTGCACTTCCGATTTTACTGATAAAAGGCTTTTTACTTCTAAGCTTAAGTTCGGATAAAAGATTTGATGAAGCCTTTTTAAATCCTAATAACAGAGGGTAGGCCGCCATATCCGCCTCCGACTTCAGCTCTTTTAAAGTTTTCTTCTTATGATTTAAAAGAATATGAAAGATTGCCCTGCTTATTCTGGTATAGGTAAAATTCTTGCTCTTAAGGCTTAAAATAAAATCTTCAAAACTCTTACTTTTAATCTCATTTATACTTTTATTTATTGTATTTTTTAGCTCATCAGACACATCACAATACTCACACAAGTCGTCTCTTATATATATCTTGTCTGATATATTCCTTTGTACGGTAAATAAAAAATCATCTTCAAATATGGGCTTTGATGACTTTAAAATATCTGTATTTTCCGCCGGTATGCCGCCGGTAATATTATCATTAAATATATCCTTCTGACCGCTATATAATGCATTTCTTATAGCTGTGGCCGAGGCAAATTTATTCTCTTCTATATTCTTTTCGTGATAAGTGCTCCCGTTCCTACTTATTATAACCGGCTTTATATTTGATTTTATAAGTTTTATATTCTTAAGATATTCTATTGCAAGTATATTGTTGGGGGATGAAAGTATATCTTCTATCTGCATTCTTTGCTGCATGGATATACTTTCACTTGTTATATTATCCATTATCGCACTATGTCTTGCCTTGGCATAGTTTAAACCTGAAGCCAAATATTTTTTTATTGAAATCTCAATCTCTTCCTCCGACAGAATACCTGCTACACTGCAAAGCAAATCATAATCATTGTTTTCCGCACCGAATGATATATAGTCGACTCCAAGTATATCCAGCAGACTTATACCATACCGTGCAAAGTCGGCTGCACTTGCAACGCTAAAAAAGCTCGGGATTTCAAATACGGCGTCTATTCCTCCGTTTAAAGCCGTCTTGGTTCTTATATTTTTTTCAAAAACAGCCGGTGCCCCTCTTTGCACATAGTTGCCGCTCATTATAGCTATCACATAGTCTGCTCCTGAAAGTTCTTTAGCCTTTTTAATCTGGTACTGATGCCCCATGTGAAAAGGATTATATTCCGCAATAATCCCCAAAATCTTCATATTCACCTCTAAAAAAGGCAATCCGTATTCTGATTGCCTAAAAATTTATTTAATCACATCGCTCATATCGTAGAGTCCGTTTGATTTTCCAAGTAAGAACTTAGCCGCTGCTATTGCACCGTTTGCAAAAATCTTTCTTGAATATGCTCTATGGTTAAATGAAATCACCTCATCTTCTCCTGCAAAGATAACATCGTGATCACCTACTATTGTACCGCCTCTTACAGATGAGATACCTATCTCATTTTCTCTTCTCGGTTCATGTCTGTCGCTTCTGTCATAAGTGTATTCAAGCTTTTTATCAATACTTGAATTTATAGAGTCTGCAAGCAAAAGTGCTGTTCCGCTGGGTGCATCAAGCTTTCTTCTGTGATGTGCTTCCATTATCTCTATATCAAAACCTGCTTTCTTTAGCGTAGGAGCTACCTCAGCCAATACCTTTGACAATATATTGATTCCGAGTGACATATTTGCGGAACGAAGAATAGGAGACACTGATGAAAGTTTATTTATTCTGTCAATCTGCGCCTCACTAAGTCCTGTAGTACAGATAACTGCAGGAATCTTTTTTTGTTCTATAAAATCAAGCAAGTTGTCAACCGCCTTTACTGAAGCAAAGTCAATAACGGCATCCGCTTCTATATCGATCTTTCTTATATCATCAAATACGGGGAATCCCAATTTTGCATCGGTATTTAAGTCTACTCCCGCAACTATCTCCATATTTTCATCTGCCGCCACAAGGTCCGCGACCACCTTGCCCATAGCGCCGTTTGCTCCGTTTAAAATAACCTTAACCATTATAAAATACCGTACTCCTTCATAGCCTTAGCCAAAACTTCCTCATGTGCCTTCTCCATAGGTGTAAGCGGAAGTCTGAGCGGTCCTACATTCTTTCCCTGAAGATTCATAGCGGCCTTTACAGGTATCGGATTCACTTCTGCAAACAGATTGTTGATAACATCAAGTGCCTCTATCTGCATCTTTCTTGCCTTAAATATATCTCCGTCAAGTACGGCTTTGCACATTTCATGAGTCTGTCTCGGTGCCACATTTGACAGTACGGATATAACTCCCTTTGCACCTATACTCATAAGAGCAACTACCTGGTCGTCATTTCCGGAGTACATATCTATCTGCGGACAAAGCTTTAAAGTCTTTATCGCATTTGAGAAATTACCGCTTGCCTCTTTGACACCTACTATATTCTCCACATTGTTTACAAGGTATGCAATAGTCTCAGGCTCGATATTCACTCCTGTTCTTCCCGGAATATTGTAAAGAAGCACCGGAATATCTATACCTTCCGCAATGGATGTAAAGTGCTTAATAAGTCCTTTTTGTGTTGCCTTATTATAATAAGGTGAAACTACCAATACTCCGTCAGCGCCATACTTTTGTGCTTCCTTTGAAAACTCGACTGCAGTCTCTGTAGAATTTGAACCTGTACCTGCAACTACCGGTATTCTCTTGTTTACTATCTCAATAGTTCTCTTTATAGCATCCAAATGCTCTTCAACTGTAAGAGTGGATGCCTCACCTGTAGTACCGCAGGCTATAACGGCATCTGTACCTCCTGCAATCTGCTCCTCAATTATTTCTTCCAATTTATTATAATTTACACTTAAATCCTCATTCATCGGTGTAATAAGTGCAACACCTGCACCTTCAAATATAGCCATAAAATCCTCCTAACTATTTTGTCTTTTCTTTCTAATGCTCACCGCATCCGAGCCTACATATCTTGCTTCAGTTTTTGAATATGCAAACTTTTGTGAACTGTACAGTCCATAATAACCTGATAATACAAAACTTACTCCTACTACTATAGCATAATAGTTTATACCAAGGCTACCACAAAATTCAAGGCCCATAAAAATAGATGCTATAGGACAGTTGGTAACTCCTACAAAGCAGGCTATCATACCGCATGCGGTACAAAGTTCATATGGCAGCCCGAAAAATTTTGCAAACGCACCTCCGAATGTTGCACCTATAACAAATGTAGGTACTATCTCTCCTCCTTTAAATCCTCCTCCCATTGCCACCGCAGTAAAAAGGATTTTCATAAGAAACGCCTCGTACCTGACATTTCCGCTCATACTTCTTTCTATAAGCCAAAATCCGCCGCCGTTATAGTCTCTGTTTCCTGAGAGTATAGTTAATATTATAAATAAAATTGCCGCAACTACAATCCTTATATACGGATTTTTAAAAAATCTTTTGTAAATATTTGCACTTTCATGCATTGCCACTGAAAACAATATTGCAACAATGGCCGTAAGTGCGGCAAGCAGTATCATAAATCCGATAAGTTTAAAGTTCCACTCAGGCGCTCTTTGTATTATGAACTTCTCCACAGGCGTATTCATAAGTTTTGCCACATATACTGCAATATATGACGACAGCAGGCACGGTATAAGTGCCGCATGATACATAACACCTACACTGAATATTTCCATACTGAATATGGACGCCGATATAGGTGTTCCGAAAAGTGCCGAAAAGCAGGATGCCATTCCGCACATTATTGCAATATTTATATCCGCCTTATCTGAAAATGAAGTCTGTCCGAGTTTTAACTTCCTGCCTATAAAGTTTCCGAGGCTTCCGCCTATCTGTAGAGCCGCACCCTCTCTTCCGGCACTGCCCGCTCCAAGGTGTGTCAAAAATGAAGATATATATATTGTAGGTGCCATTTTTAAAGGAATGGTCTCACCTGAAGATATTGAATCTATTACCCAGTTGGTTCCTCTCGGATTATCCGCATGTATAAAATGATACAAAGCTGAAATTATAAGTCCGAATATCGGTAAAAGATAGAGTGTGTAGCGGTGGCTTTGCCAAAAATCCGTGGCAAAGCTTATCGCATGTCCGAAGCTGGCTCCGGCAAATCCTACAACCACTCCTATTATGACTGAAAGT
>NZ_DBHIEQ010000002.1:4639-12422 GCF_057250505.1 Lachnoanaerobaculum sp.
CCCCCCATTTTATAAAATATATTATATTAGTCTTAAAATTTAATGTTTTTAAAAATTCGCTAATATCTACATTCACTTTTTCATCAAGCATTATATGTTCCCTTACTTCTTACAAGTTTTGGTCTATATCCCTCTTTATTAAGCCTTTCGACTATCTGTTCCTTATGCTTAGTTCCGTAAGCTTCTATAGTGATTCTAAGCTCCACGGCGGCATTTCTGTTGATACTGATAAACTGATTGTGCTCAAGCTTTATAACATTTCCTCTCTCACTTGCCAGTAAGTCGGCTACCTTTGCAAGTTCACCCGGCTTATCCGGTAAAAGTACGGATACCGTAAATATCCTGTCTCTTGCAATAAGTCCGTGCTGTATAAGTGACGCCATTGTGATAACATCCATATTTCCACCGCTAAGTATAGCAACAATCTTTTTTCCCTTTACATCAATATGCTTTAGAGCGGCCACTGTAAGTAACCCCGAGTTTTCAACTATCATTTTATGATTTTCCACCATATCAAGGAAAGATACTATAAGCTCATTGTCGTTGATTGTGATTATATCATCCACATTCTCTTTGACATAGTTAAACAGCTTATCTCCCGGAGTCTTTACAGCGGTACCGTCTGCAATCGTATTGGCTGAAGGCAATGTAACTATATGTCCTTCTTTTATGGATTCTTTCATGCAAGCTGCATTCTCAGGCTCCACACCTATTACATGAATATTCGGATTCAGCATCTTTGCAAGTGTCGCCACACCGGCACAAAGTCCTCCGCCGCCTATCGGTACAAGTATTATATCTACTGTAGGGAGTTCTTTAATTATCTCCATTGCAATACTTCCCTGTCCTGTAGCCACTGTAAGGTCGTTGAAAGGATGTACAAATGTCGCACCGCTCTCCTTTGCATACTCCATAGCCTTTGTAGCCGCTTCATCAAATACATCGCCGTAGAGTTCTACAGTCGCACCGTAGTTTTTGGTTCTGTTTATCTTTATAAGAGGTGTCGTTGTAGGCATAAACACTGTAGCCTTTATTCCTGCAAGCTTAGCTGCGTACGCCACACCCTGTGCATGATTTCCTGCTGAAGCCGTTACAATTCCCTTTGCCTTTTCTTCATCGGAAAGTGTTGAAATCTTATAGTATGCTCCTCTAAGCTTATATGCTCCGGTATACTGCATATTTTCAGGCTTGAAATATACTTTATTTCCGGACTGCTCCGAGAAAAACTCACTGAATACAAGTTTTGTCTCCGATGTCACCTTTTGTACAAGTTCGCTCGCCTCTTCAAATTTTTCCAATGTAAATTCCTTCATTACTTATTGCCTCGATTCTATTTTAGATAGCTTTGTCTTACTCATTACTAAAGAGTGCATCCACAAATTCTTTTGAGTTGAATTTTTGCAGATCGTCTATTTTCTCACCTACCCCTATATACTTGACAGGAATGGAAAGTTCCGCCTGTATTGCAACCGCAATACCTCCCTTGGCGCTTCCGTCAAGTTTTGTCAGTATAATACCTGTTATATTTGCCGCCTCGTTAAACACCCTTGCCTGCTCAAGCGCATTTTGTCCTGTAGTACCGTCAAGTACCACCAAAGTCTCTCTGTATGCGTCAGGATACTCTCTTCCAATTATCTTATTGATCTTTTTAAGCTCTTCCATAAGATTTTTCTTATTGTGAAGTCTTCCTGCGGTATCAACTATCATTACATCTGTATTTCTGGCCTTAGCAGCCTTGCATGCATCAAATACTACGGCTCCCGGGTCTGAACCCTCGTTCTGTGCTATTATATCCACTCCGGCTCTTTTAGTCCACTCCTCAAGCTGCTCAATAGCCGCAGCTCTGAATGTATCCGCAGCCACAACCAAAACTTTCTTACCTTCATTTTTCAGCTGACTTGCAAGTTTTCCGACAGATGTGGTCTTTCCTACACCGTTTACACCTATTACAAATACTACAGACTTTCTGTTTTCAAACTCATAGGCGTTCTCGCCCAAATCCATCTTTCGTTTTATTGTATCGATAAGCACCTCTCTGCACTGTGCAGGTGAGTTAAGATGCTCTTCTTTTACTCTCTTTCTAAGCTCTTCTATAATATCTGTGGAAGCTCTGATTCCGATATCTCCCATGATAAGAGTCTCTTCAAGTTCTTCATAAAAGTCCTCATCTATCACATCATAACCGAGAAATACATTCTCAATTCCGCTGACTACGGCATTTCTTGTTTTTGTAAGACCTTCTACAAGTCTCGAGAAAAATCCTTTTTTCTTTTCTTCCATTATATCTCCTAATTATCCAATTCATTTTCTATCAAGTTCACGGAAACAAGCGTAGAAACTCCCTTTTCCTGCATTGTGATTCCGTAAAGTCTGTCCGAGGATACCATCGTACCTCTCCTGTGCGTAATTACTATAAACTGTGTATGGTCTGTAAGCTTATGTAAATACTTTGCAAATCTGTCTACATTTGAATCATCAAGCGCCGCCTCTATCTCATCAAGCAGTGCAAAAGGTGAAGGCTTAAGGTTTTGTATTGCAAACAAAAGTGCTATGGCGGTAAGTGCCTTCTCTCCACCTGAAAGCTGCATCATGTTTTGAAGCTTCTTTCCCGGCGGCTGTGATATGATGGTTATGCCCGCCTCAAGCATATCCGGGCTTTCTTCAAGTACAAGCTTTCCGCTGCCTCCGCCGAAAAGCTCTTTAAACACTTCATTGAACTCTTTTGCAATCTCTTCAAACTTCTCGGCAAACTGCTTTTTCATAGCCACATCCAGCTCGTCGACAATATTTATCAAAGTAGCCTCAGCCTCCAAGATATCCGTATGTTGCTTTTTCATAAGTTCATATCTGCCGAAAATCTCATTATAATCTGAAATGGCATTGATATTTACATTTCCAAGTGCCTTTATCTTTGACTTCAGTGAAGCTATATTTGCTCTGATATCATTTAAAGACATATCCGTATCTGTTTTCAACTCCAAAGACGAATTATATGTAAGTTCATATTCATTCCACATATAATTGGTTCTCTCCGACATCCTCTCTTCGGACTTTTCTATCTGACCTTTCAGTCTGTAAATATCTCTGTCAAGAAGTGAAACTCTTTCACTGTAAATATCTCTGTTGTCAAATATCTTATTCTGTGACTTTGACTTTGCTTCTTTAAACAAAATAAGTTCTTCTTCTCTTTGCTTAAGCTTTTCTATCTTTTCGGCCAACTCGTTCTTTGAGATATGCTCATTTTCTATGATTTTATTTTTCTCATTGATGTTTCTCACAATGTCCTCGGCTCTTGTCTTTAAGCCCGACTTTTCATCAAGCAGCGCTTTGACATCCTCTCCGGTTCTGTTTACATTATTATCAATAAACTCAAGTCTTTGTGAAATATTGGCTTTTTCAAGCTTTGAAGCATTCAGCTTTTCTACAAGCACTTCTCTGGAATTTCTCTGTTCTTTGATATCGCTTTCTATATCCGAGATATCCTTTCCCAGTTTGCCGAAGTCCTCACCGACATTTGAAAGTTTGGCATCAAGTCTTTTTGTCTCTATCTCTATATCTGCAAGTTCTTTGTCGATATTGTCAAAGTCTGTCTGTACAGAAACTGATGAAGCTTTAAGTTCTTCAAGCTTTTCAAGTAATCCGGCCCTTCGGTTTAATATATTGTTTTTCTCAATGATAAGATCCTGTATTACTTTTCTGTTCTCATCAAGCTTAATTTCTATATAATTTATTTGTAGATTAAAGGCTTCAAGCTTATCGTTTGCCTCATTGTAATTTTTCAAAAGTATGGAAACACTTGCCTGTGCCTCTTCTATCTCTCTTTTCTTACTCAAAAGATTGGTACTGTTTTTAAAAGCACCACCGCTTATAGAACCGCCCGGACTAAGTGAATCACCGTCAAGTGTGACAACTCTGTATTCATATCTGAACTTTTTTTCAAAGGCAATAGCATTGTCTATATTGTCAATAACTACAATTCGTCCAAGCAGGCTGCCTATCAGATTTTTGTATACACTATCGTACTCAACCAGCTCACTTGCTATTCCGACTACTCCCTTTTCTTTCAAAAACTCGGTATTTGAAAATGTGTTGTTTCTCATTGCGGAAAGCGGCAAAAATGTAGCCCTTCCGAATCTGTTTTTCTTAAGATAGTCAATCAAAACCTTTGCTGTATTCTCGGAGTCGATAACCACATTTTGTATCCTGCCTCCAAGTGCGGTCTCAATAGCCACCTCATACTTTTTTGACGCTCTGACTATATCCGCAACAACACCATGTATACCGCCGATTCTGTCTCTGGTTTCCATGATCTTTTTTATTGCAATACCGTAGCCGTCATATTTTTCAGCAAGATCCTTTAATGATGTCAGCTTTGCCGACTCACTCTGATACTTCATCTGAAGCTCGGATGCCACTTTTGAAAACCTGATGATTTCACTGTGTATAGCAGCTTTTTTACTCTCAAGCTCGTCTTTAGTACTCTCGGCACTGTAAAGTGATTCATTCACCGAGTTTAGGCTCTTATTTTCCTCATCAATCTTTAATTCGATTGTATTTTGACCTGTCTTGCTCTCCAAAAGTCTTTGAGTCATCTGAGATTTTCTGAGGCGAACCTGCTCCAAGATACCCTTATATCTCTCTTTTTTTGCTCTCAAATCCGCATTTCTTGAATTAAACTCCTCAGATGAAAGCCTAAGAGTATCAAGTCTTTGTGTAAGCTCATCTATTTTTTTATCAATATCCTCAAGTTCTCTTAAAAGAGAGATTTCCCTTTCAATCGCCTCTTTTAAAAGATTTTGCAATGAGGCCTTTTCTTCTTTTAAAGTTTCCAGTTCTTTTTGCTTTTTTTCAATATCACTGTCTATATTTTCGCCTCTTGACGAGAGGTTTTCATTGTTCTTATTCTCAGAGTTTATCTGCTCTTTTAGAATCTCTATATGTGAGTTCATCTCTTGCAGTCTTGCCCCGTCATTTCCTATCAGATTTCTTACATCATCAAGCTCCTCGTCAAGCCTTTTTAACTCTGCCGTAATATCTTCATAGTCGGTTTTCGACTTTTCAAGCAAATTTCTTGCATCCGCCAAATCATCGGATAAGAGCTTTTCACGCTTTTTATATTCATTCAGATTCTGTGTTATACCGTCATACTCAATAATATAACTGTTAACATCAAAAATCTTTAATTCCTCACGCAGATTCAAAAACTCTTTTGCAACTTTTGCCTGTTTTTCAAGCGGACCGACCTGTTTTTCAAGCTCCGCCAATATATCGTTTACTCTGACTAAGCTCTCTCTTTCCGACTCAAGTTTTTTCAGCGCAAGACCTTTTCTTCTTTTGAACTTTGTGATTCCTGCCGCTTCATCAAACAACTCTCTTCTTTCTTCAGGTCTGCCGTTTAGTATCTTATCTACTTGTCCCTGACCTATTATTGAGTATCCGTCTTTTCCGATACCCGTATCAAAGAAAAGCTCACTGATATCTTTTAGTCTGCAGGCGGAACCGTTTATCAGATATTCACTCTCTCCGGATCTGAACAGTCTTCTGGATACGGTCACCTCTTTAAAGTCAATATCCAGCTTATGATCCGAATTATCCAATGTAATTGCAACATATGCAAATCCAAGCGGCTTTCTAAGCTCGGTACCTGCAAAGATTACATCCTGCATATTTCCGCCTCGAAGCTGCTTGGCACTTTGCTCTCCCAATACCCATCTGACCGCATCCGATACATTACTTTTTCCCGATCCGTTAGGTCCCACAATACCTGTTATTCCGTTGTGAAAATCAAATACGATCTTATTTGCAAAGGACTTAAATCCCTGAATTTCAATACGCTTTAAATACATTTAAACTTTACCTAATTTTTTCAATGCTTCATATGCCGCCGCCTGCTCGGCAGACTTTTTGCTTACGCCTTCTCCCACGCCCACTCTTTCACCGTTTATCTTCACAGCCACAATAAACTTTTTCAAATGGTCCGGTCCTTCCTCCGACAAAAGGTCGTACTCTACCGGTCTTGAATCCTGTGATTGTATTACTTCCTGTAAGATAGTCTTGCTATCATAAAAGAAGACTTTATTTTCATATCCATTCAAAATGAATTTTAAAATCACCTCTTTTGCATTAGCAAAACCACCGTCTAAATATATGCTTCCTATAACCGCCTCAAAGGTATCGCTGATTATACTCGGTCTGAATCTTCCACCTGTATGCTCTTCACCCTTTCCAAGCTTTATAAACTCACTGAGTCTTATATTCTTTGCACAGTCCACAAGCGCAGGCTCACATACAAAGCTTGCTCTTATCTTTGTAAGTTCTCCCTCAGGCTTGTCAGGATAAACTCCGTAGAAAAACTCACTGCTTACAAGCTCTAAAACGGCATCTCCCAAAAACTCCAATCTTTCATTGGAACCGTTTTTTCCAAGCTGATGCTCATTGGCATAGGAACTGTGTGTAAGTGCCTGATTTAAAAGCTCTATATTCTTATACTCATATCCTAATAATTTTTGTAACTTATTTAAATTATTATTCATAACAACCCTCAACAATCTATATTTTATAAAGAGGCTACCATTATCAGATATCTTAAACAGTAGCCTCGTAAACACTATCTGGCGTCTGTAGCCTTTTTTATCTCCTCAACAGCATCGTTTACAGTGTGAATATTCTCAGCCACCTCCTGAGGAATCTCAAGTTCAAACTCTTCCTCAATGCCTGTAATTATCTCAAACAAGTCCAAAGAATCGGCTCCCAAATCATCTACAAAAGAAGAACTCAGCTCAATTGTATTCTCATCAATATTTAAAACCTCGGCGATAATCTTTTTTAACTTTTCAAATTCCATTTTTTCTCCATTCTAATTTTTAATCATTTTCTCTCTTATAGTATCACTCAAAGCTTCTTCTTTAAAGCTCTTGCATTGTAAAATTGAATTACAAATCTCATTTGCCTTTGAATTTCCGTGTGCTTTGACTACAAGTCCGTTAAGTCCGAGTAAAGGCGCACCGCCGTATCCGCTTGCATCAAAGGACTTCAACGTAGCCTTCAGTGAAGACTTTATCATCATTGCACCTATCTTTGTAAAAATGTTCTTTGTCAGGGCTTCCTTTATCTTACCGATAAGTGTAGAACCAACTCCCTCATATAGCTTTATTATTACATTACCTACAAAGGCCTCACATACTATTACATCGGCTCCGCCTTTCGGTATCTCTCTTGCCTCTATGCTGCCTATAAAGTTTATATCCTTACATTCCTTTAATAAAGGCATTGTCTCCTTGACAAGCGCATTTCCCTTTTCTTCCTCGGCACCTATGTTTACAAGACCTACTCTAGGATTTTTGATACCGATAACCTTTTCCATATACAAAGAGCCTATCTGTGCAAACTGTACCAGATTATCCGCCCTTGCATCCACATTGGCACCACAGTCAATCAACAAAGAAACACCTTTTTCAGTAGGTATAAGCGGTGCCAGTGCAGGCCTTAAAACTCCCTTTATCCTGCCGACTATAAGTTGTCCGCCTACAAGTACGGCTCCGGTACTTCCGGCACTTACAAAGCCGTCCGCTTTTCCCTCTTTTACAAGATTCATGCCTACCACTATGGATGAATCCTTCTTTGCTCTGATAGCGGCTACCGGTGCTTCTTCATTGGTTATTACCTTGCTTGAATAGACACATTCACATCTGTCTGCAAACTCGTCACTTACTTTTTTCTCCAAAACCTCCTTCTTACCAACTAAAATAATTTTAATATCCTTATCTTTTTTTAAGGCATCAAA
>NZ_DBHIEQ010000002.1:12432-62640 GCF_057250505.1 Lachnoanaerobaculum sp.
GGCATCAAATGCCCCTTTTATTATTTCGTCCGGTGAATAATCTCCACCCATTGCGTCCAATGCGACTGTAACCATAATACACCTCAAATGTTTTTTCTATAACACCTTTGTATCATAACCAAATATTAAGTTCTACGCAAGACAAAATTCAAAATCCGTCTTATATTTTAAAATAAAGCTATAAGCTGTCTTTTAAAACTATAACTTCTCCCTCTCTGCAAAGGTAGACCGCTTTGGCATCCGGGAGTTTTTTTCTTATCTCTTTTCCCTTTTCTTCCAAGGCTTTACCTTCAAGCCCAAGCGGAGTTATAACTCTGTTGTCTTCAATGATACATTCCACATCGTCATGATATAATTCCTGTAAAAAACATTTATAATATTTTATCTTTTCCTGACCTTCAAGATCTTTATCCGCTATCAAATATACCATATTATTCTCGTCCTATCGCAACAGTCATTCCGTCTTTTGCCGTCTTTTTTACTATAAGGTTCTTGCATTGTATACAAACAGATCTTTCACATACATTGCCGACTCCGACAACCTTTTTTACAAACTCTGACTCATAAAAATCCCCTTTGACCAAGTTTAATTCATCCTTGTTAAATGTCACAAAAGGTACATCAAGTTTGTTTGCAAGACTTTTTATAGCCTCTTCATCTTTTTTTATATCAATGCTTCCTATAGACTTTACCGCTCTTATATCAAGACCTTCTTTTATAAAAACTTCATTTACAAAATCTATAAGCTTACATGCATCAGTATCTTTTTTACATCCCACTCCTATGTACAAATCCTTAGGTATTAAAGTCAGGACACCGTCATCATATATTCTGTCCGTTATCTTCACTTTTATATCACAAACTTTATTCTCAGGATTAAGTTTTTTCTTAAGCTCTTTTACATCAAATGTATCAATATCACTGTCAATGTCGACAGGTTTTTTATCAAGCAGCGTGGCACTGACGTCCTTTGCAAGTTTTCTTGACGATATAAAAAGATTGTGTTTTTTTGCAAATACATCTACAGCAAAGGTACCGTTGATATCTGTTGCGGTTGTAATAATAGGAGCGGCAGATAATGCCCCTCCTATATAATTTGCCAATTCATTGGCTCCGCCCACATGACCTGAGAGCAGCGGTATAACATACCTTCCGAGTTCATCTATTACAAGTACTGCAGGATCATAAAATTTATCCTTTACATATGGTGCTATACTCCTTACCGCTATCCCTGTCGCTCCTACAAAAATGATTGCATCATCACTGAAATGTTTCTTCACAGTCTCTTTAAGATCTTCAAGCGGCTTCATTCTGTTATCCGACAGATACTTTTTTAGCGTATACGACGATATATTCGCTTCACTCAAAATATCAATCAGTTTTGTATTTATATCTCCACCCTTTGCGGTAAATGATATAATTGTTATATTTTTCATAGGCTGTAATAACTTTGTCTGTACTCTTTTTTCTCAGGCTTTGTATTCCATAAAACTACCAACAGTACTATAGCCGGTATAATCATTATATATGATATAGCTGTTATAGCATTGTTTATCAAATCCGTATTGAGTGCGGCAGGCAGATTGCCTATAGTGTTGTTAAAGATATGGATAAACATTGTTACAAATATATTTCTTGTCTTGTAGTAGATAAGTCCCATAATGCAACCCATAATGGCTGTATACACACTTTGTACAAATATCATATGCCATACACCGAAAGCCACACCTGATACGATAATGGCAAACCAAGGATTTTTTGTCACTCTCTCAAGTGAGTTGAATATAAGCAGTCTGAAAAGTATCTCTTCCACAATCGGCCCTACTATAGATATTGAGAGTAAAGACCAGATATATGCACCAGATTCAAGGTCGTCATATACTCCTGAAAAATACTCGTTATTCTTTGCTATAAAAGGTATAACCACCAAAAATCTGTCGACTATCTCAAACCACAGACCTGCTATACCGTAGAATGCAAATCCCATTACTATTCCGAATATGATGCCCTTAAACAGTCCTATCTTCACTCTTTCATCATGTCTTTTTACTATAAAAATTGCCAAAATAAGGTATATGGCAATAAGCACTAAAGATATGAATGTGTCTACAACCGCATTTATACTCGGCAAGAGTACATCAGGTATTATACCGAATTTTACGTCCAGGTAATTGATTTTATTAAATATAATATTGCTTATCCACTCATAGCTCAAACATAAAATAAGAGCCAGAGCGCACCAAAAAACTATCTTTATATATTTTTTCATTTATCTCCTCTATATTATTATTGTTATTATTTAAAAAAGTCAAAAAAAGTCGCAGATGAAATCACCTGCGACCTTATAAAAACTGTCTTTTATTCCTCTTTAGGCTCGGAATTTCTTGCATTCTCTTTCTCAAGCTCTTCATTAGCCTGTGTCAAAGCCTTAATGCTGAGTGATATCTTCTTCTCAGGCTCGTTGAACTCAACGATAACAGCCTCAACTTCATCACCTACTTTAAGTACATCAGAAGGCTTCTCTACATGGTCGTGTGAAATCTGTGATACATGAAGTAATGCATCAACACCGTTTGAAATCTCAACAAATGCACCGAAGTCAGTCATTCTTGCGACTCTTCCCTTAACTACATTACCGCGTGCAAACTTCTCCTCAGCATCAAGCCACGGGTTCTGATCAGGGAACTTCATAGAAAGTGCAATCTTCTCACCTGAGATATCTTTGATAAATGCTGTTACCTTATCTCCTGATTTGAAAACTTTCTTAGGATTTTCCACTCTGCCCCAGCTCATCTCTGAGATATGTAAAAGTCCGTCAGCACCGCCAAGGTCTACGAATGCACCGAAGTCTGTAACATTCTTTACTGTACCTTCGATAACATCACCAGGTGTTATCTTCTCAAATAAAGCTTTCTTCTGCTCTTCTTTTTTAGCAAGAAGAAGCTGCTTTCTGTCACCGATAATTCTTCTTCTTCTCGGATTGAATTCTGTAATAATGAATTCAATATCCGCATCTTTATACTTAGATAAATCTCTTTCAAATGTATCTGATACAAGTGATGCCGGTATAAACACTCTTGCATCGTCTACAACTACACTAAGTCCACCGTCAACTACCTGTACTACCTTACCTGTGAGTACTTCCTTGTTGTTGAAAGCGTCCTCAAGCTTCTTATTACCTCTATCCTGAGCCAATCTCTTGTATGAAAGGAGAACCTGTCCTTCTCCGTCGTTTATCTTTAAGACTTTAGCTTCCATCTCGTCACCGACATTTACAACTGTTCTTAAATCTAAACTGTTGTCATTACTATATTCACTTCTTGTGATGATACCATCTGACTTAAAACCGACATTAAGGATTATTTGATCTTCCTTAACATTGATTACCTTACCGTTGACAACTTCTCCAGTGTGTAGAGTCTTGAATGACTCATCTAACATTTGTTCAAAACTTAGATCTGACAATATTTTGAACCTCCTCAATGATATGTTTTGGGGTCGAAGCCCCTGCCGTAATACCTACACTATCCACAGAAAGTAAAGCATCATAATTTAGGTCCTCAAGAGTTTGAATAAATACTGTATTCTTACATTCTTCCTGACATATTTCCACAAGCTTGCCTGTATTGGAGCTTTTTTTGTCTCCAATAACTATCATGGCATCCACATTTGATGCTATTTTTTTTGCCTCAGCTTGTCTTTCCTGTGTTGCATTGCAAATCGTATTAAAACATATTACATCATAACCCAAAAGCGATATTTTATCAATGATTTCTTGAAATTTTTTATGATTAAATGTCGTTTGAGCCACAATTATTATTTCTTCATCTTTTTTTAAGTCTAAATTTATGAACTGCTCGATATTTTCCACAGCATAGGTATTTTCATCACCCCAGCCTTTAATTCCCATTACTTCAGGGTGCTCCGGGTTTCCGATTATTACCACAGTTTTACATTTGCCGCTTTGTACGGAAACTATGGCATGAATCTTTTTTACAAACGGGCATGTGGCATCCACAACCCTATGTCCGCTTTGTTTTACAAAATTGTATACATCTCTGCTCACACCATGTGAACGGATAATCACTGTGCCCTTTGGCAGTGAGGCCAAATCTTCCATCTTCACAGCCTCCACACCGCGTCTTTTCATATCCTTTACCACTTCTTCATTGTGAATAATCGGTCCAAGTGTGTATACAATCTCATTTTCCTTTTTTGCTTCTTCATATACGGTATTTACCGCCTTTTCAACTCCGAAACAAAATCCTGCACTTTTCGCCAATTCTACTTTCATCTTTCCTCTTTTACCATATCAAGTATTTTCGATACGACCTCTTTTAGTGTCATATCCGATGTGTCCAGATAATATGCATCATCAGCCTGCTTTAGAGGGGATATCTCTCTGTTCATATCGGCCTCATCTCTTTTTATGATTTCGGCTTCTATTTTCCCTTCGTTAAGTGTGGACTTATCAAAGCCCTTTTCTATAAGTTCAAGATACCTTCTTCTTGCCCTGACATTTGAACTTGCACTGAGATATATCTTAAGGTTTGATTTCGGCAGCACCACCGTACCTATATCTCTACCGTCCATAACTACATTTTCTTTTTCGGCAAGCTTTCTTTGCAGTGCTACAAGCTTCTCTCTTACACGTTTTACGGCACTGAACTTACTTGCAAACTTGCCGATTTCTTCCTGTCTTAGCTTAGAGCTTACATCTGTGTTGTTTAAAAAGACTCTCTGTTCGCCGTCCACATATTTTATACTTATATCAAGGTCAGATAAAAGCTTATCTATTCTGTCATCGTCACTTTCCTTTATTCCGTTTTCCAAAAAGAAAAGTGCCACCGCTCTATACATTGCACCGGTGTCTATATATACAAAGCCCAGCTTTTTGCTGAGAGCCTTTGCTATAGTCGACTTTCCCGCTCCCGCCGGTCCGTCAATCGCTATACTATACATTGCCTGCTCCTTCTCCTGCCGCATATCCGCTTGACCATGCTATCTGAAGATTATATCCGCCTGTAAGGGCATCAAGGTCAAGCACTTCGCCTGCAAAGAAAAGTCCCTTGACACTCTTTGACTCCATAGTCTTAGGATTTATTTGTGATACTTCCACTCCGCCCTTTGTTATGATGGCCTCGTTAAAACCTCTTGTAGAGCTTAACCTAAACTCAAGGTTTTTGGTTGCGTTTACAAGTCTGTGTCTTTCTTCTTTAGTAAGCAAATTCACCTTTTTTTCAGGATCTATTTTGCTCTGATATATTACCTCGTCTATAAGCTTTGTAGGAAAGAGCTTGTTTAGAGAATTTTTAAGTTGCTTATTTTTTTGCTCGGCAAAATCTCTAAGTATTCTCTCGTCAAGCTTTTCATTATCAAGTGCCGGCTTTAGGTCAATACAAAGTCTGTATCCTTTTATATCCTTGTTTCCGATAAGCGCCGATGCCGATATTATCACAGGTCCGCTTACGCCGAAATGTGTGAAAAGCATTTCACCGAATTCATCATATACAATTTTTTTGTCGTTGTAGATGTATAAATGAATATTTCTTAATGAAAGCCCCTGTAAAGCTTTTACTCTTTCACCTTCAATATTGAAAGGTACCAGTGAAGGGTAGAGCTTACTTACACTAAGCCCCGCTTCTTTTGCAAACCTGTAGCCGTCTCCGTCTGAGCCTGTAGTCTGATATGACATTCCGCCTGTAGCCACTATTACGGCGTCCGCCGTAATTTTATTTTTTCCTACAATTACACCGACACATCTGTTATTTTCTATTATAAGCTCATCAACTTTGGCGTTTAATCTTATATATACACCCAAATCTCTTATTGCCTTTTCAACAGACTTTATAACATCCGATGAATGATCGCTGACCGGAAAGACTCTGTTTCCTCTTTCCACCTTCAGCTTGGTGCCGTTGTTTTCTACAAGGTTCATTATATCTTCATTGGTAAAATTTCTAAAAGCACTGAATAAAAATCTTTTATTGCTTACCACATTTTCCATTACAGTATTCATATCGGATGCATTGGTTAAATTGCATCTGCCCTTTCCTGTAATATACAGCTTTTTACCAAGTTTCTCATTTTTTTCTAAAAGTATCACCTTATTTGATGTTAAAGCAGCGGAGTATGCCGCTATCATTCCTGCTGCACCTCCGCCTATTATTACAACTTTGCTCATTTTATGATACCGATTTTACAAACATATCGTATATAGCCTTTATAGTTGTTTCAAAGTCGTTCTCCTTGACACCTACGATGATATTAAGCTCTGATGAACCCTGATCTATCATCTTTACATTGACCCTTGCATGTGCAAGTGCCGAGAATATTCTTCCGGCAGTACCTCTGTTTGCCTTCATTCCTCTACCTACTATGGCTATAAGCGCAAGTCCCGACTCCATCTCTACAGTATCCGGAGCTACGGCTCTGTGTATACCTGAAACTATCTGCTGCTCATGTTCCTCAAACTCGGACTGGTGAACAAGCACAGTCATTGTATCTATACCTGAAGGCATATGCTCTATAGATATGTCGTTCTCCGCAAATACATTGAGTACTCTTGCGCAGAAACCTACCTCAGAGTTCATCATAGCCTTATCCACATTGATTGCACAAAATCCCTTCTTACCTGCAATACCTGTAATTGTAAACTTTGAACTTTTACAAGTGCTCTCTACAATCATTGTACCCTTGTCGTCAGGCTTGTTTGTGTTTCTGATGTTGATAGGGATACCCTCTTTTCTTACAGGGAAGATGGCATCCTCGTGAAGCACTGAAGCTCCCATATACGCGAGTTCTCTAAGCTCCTTGTATGTGATTGACTCTATAGGCTCGGGATTTGGTATGATTCTTGGGTCCGCAACCAAAAATCCTGAAACATCTGTCCAGTTCTCATACAAATCGGCTCTTATACCTCTTGCAACTATAGATCCTGTGATGTCCGAGCCTCCTCTTGAGAAAGTTCTTATCTTTCCTGAGTGGTCGCTTCCGTAAAATCCCGGTATTATGGCTCTGCTTACCTTTTCAAGTCTTGCTGAAACCTCGACATTTGTAGCTTCGGCGTCAAATGTACCGTCCTCAAAGAAAAATATCATCTCCGCAGGATCTACAAACTCCACTCCGAGGTAGTTTGCCATAATAAGACCGTTTAAATACTCACCTCTTGAAGCGGCATACTCTCTGCCCGCTTTATTTAAAAACTCTTCCTCAATCTTTGCAAATTCATGGTCAAGGTTTAAATTGAGTGAAAGACCGTCTATGATTTCTTCATACCTTGCCTTAATCTTTTCAAATTTTTTCTTATATGCTCCACCTTCTGCCGCAAGGTCATATGTCTCATACAAAAGGTCTGTTACCTTTTCATCTTTAGGGTTTCTCTTACCCGGTGCTGAAGGTACAACAAATCTTCTTGATTTGTCTGACTTTATTATATCTCCCACTTTTTTGAACTGATGTGCGCTGGCAAGTGAGCTGCCTCCAAACTTTACTACTTTTATCATTATCTTCTCCAAATTTTTTTATCTGAAATATTTTACACCAGATTCAAAAATTTGCAAATCCTGTTTTTTGAAAACATTTATATATGCACCTGCTTCTCTCCTCTCCGAATGTGCCATTTTCCCATATATCCTGCCGTCTAAACTTGTAATACCTTCTATAGCGGCATATGAGCCGTTAGGATTGTACTCGCCGTCCATTGTAGGATTTCCGGAGAGATCCACATATCTTGTAGCAACCTGACCGTTTTCAAAGAGTTCCTTTATCTTTGCCTCACTTGCCACAAATCTTCCCTCACCGTGTGAAATAGGGTTTGCATATATATCGCCAAGTTTTGCATTCATAAGCCAAGGTGATTTGTCGCTTGTTACCTTAAGGTAAGCCATCTTTGAAATATGTCTGCCGATGGTATTTGTCGCAAGTGTGGCTGAAGTATCCTCCTGCTCCTTTATCACTCCGTCAGGCAAAAGCCCAAGCTTTATAAGAGTCTGGAAACCGTTGCAAATACCAAGTATAAGTCCGTCTCTGTTAAGCAAATCTTCTATCTCTTTTTTCAAAATTTCATTTCTGAACACGGTAGCAAAAAACTTTGCCGAGCCGTCAGGTTCGTCACCTGCCGAGAAACCTCCCGGGAACATTATAATCTGAGAGTTTCTTATCTCATCCCTGTACTTTTCAACCGATTCATTTATAGCCAAAGGCGAACTGTTTCTGAATACAAAAGCCTCTGCAACCGCACCTGCTCTTTTAAAGGCTCTGATAGAGTCATACTCGCAATTGGTTCCCGGCATAACAGGTATAAATACTCTCGGCTTCATATTCTTTTCTTTTGCTATATAAATACTGTCCGCTTTATATATCTTATCCTCCGCGCACTCCTTGTTATCAGGCTCTTGTACGGATGGGAATACATTTTCAAGCGGCTTCTTCCAGCTTTCAAGCACCTCACCAAGTGAAATTTCACTTCCGCCCACAACCAATGTAGGCTCGTCTGTAACTTCACCCAAGTATATTGCATCTGCAAAATCAAGTTCATTTTCACATTCCACAAGGAAGCTTCCAAACTCAGGAGCAAAAAGTGTGTCTTCATCCGCAGATGAATTTGCTCCCAGCATATTTCCGAAGCACATCTTTGAGATTGCCTCAACACATCCGTTTCGCTCCGTTACAAATGCGCTTACTATATTTTCAGCCTTAATTTCTTTTTGAACATACTCATAGAGCTTCTTTAAATATTCAAAATCGGGAAGATTATACTTATCTTTCTTTACTCTAAGTAAATAAAGCTTATTTCCCGCCTTCTTTAACTCTGTGGATATTATATTTTTATTTTCTCCCACAGCCACCGCAAATGAAACCAGTGTAGGCGGCACATTTATTTCATTGAAAGTACCGGACATCGAGTCCTTGCCTCCGATAGATGCAAGCCCAAGTCTCATCTGTGCTTCATATGCTCCAAGCAGTGCCGCCAAAGGCTCTCCCCATGTGGCTTCACTTGTCATCCTTCTAAAGTACTCCTGGAAAGTAAAATGCACCTTCCTGTAGTCACCGCCTACCGCTACTATTTTGCTTAGTGAAGTGACTATTGCATACATTGCCCCGTGATAAGGGCTCCAACTTGATAAATACGGATCAAATCCGTAACTCATAATGGTTACGGCATCGCTCTTTTCATTTAAAAGCGGCAACTTTGCAACCATGCTCTGTGTCTCTGAAAGCTGATATTTTCCTCCATAAGGCATCAATACGCTCTTTCCTCCGATGCTTGCATCAAACATCTCCACAAGTCCCTTTTGTGATGCCACATTCAAATCACAGACCGTATTAAGCCATCTCTCCTTTAAAGGTAATTTATCATCCCTCTTATCAAAGATATTTTCATCACTTGGAGTGTTTACATATACCTTTGTAGTGGCGGTTGCACCGTTTGTATCAAGGAACGCTCTTGAAAGATCTACTATTTTCTTTCCTCTCCAAGTCATTTGCAGTCTTTTTTCTTCCACCACCTTTGCTACAATACTTGTCTCAAGGTTTTCTTCCTCTGCATATTTACAAAATTCATCTACAGACTTAGGATCCAGTACTACAGCCATTCTCTCTTGTGATTCGGAGATTGCAAGCTCGGTACCGTCAAGTCCCGCGTACTTTTTAGGCACCTTATCAAGATCTATAATAAGTCCGTCCGCAAGTTCTCCTATTGCTACAGATACTCCTCCGGCTCCGAAGTCGTTACATTTTTTTATAAGTTTTGTCACTTCAGGTCTTTTAAAGAGTCTTTGTATCTTTCTCTCTGTAGGTGCATTACCTTTTTGTACCTCTGCGCCTGCCGTAACTATGGAATCGGTCTTATGTACTTTACTTGAACCTGTAGCACCTCCGATACCGTCTCTTCCGGTTCTTCCTCCAAGAAGTACTATGATATCTCCCGGATCCGAGGTCTTTCTGATAACATTTTCTCTCTTTGCGGCACCCATCACCGCACCGATTTCCATTCTCTTTGCCACATAGTTCGGATGATATATCTCTTTTACATACCCTGTAGCCAGTCCTATCTGATTGCCGTATGATGAATAGCCGTGTGCCGCTCCTGTAACTATCTTTCTTTGCGGTAACTTGCCTGCAAGGGTCTTTTCAATAGGAAGTGTAGGGTCGGCAGCTCCTGTGATTCTCATAGCCTGATATACATAGGTTCTTCCTGACAGAGGATCTCTTATTGCACCTCCAAGACAGGTTGCGGCACCGCCGAAAGGCTCAATCTCAGTCGGGTGATTATGTGTTTCATTCTTAAAATTGATAAGCCACTCTTCTTTTTTACCGTCCACAACTATAGGTGCAACTATGGAGCAGGCGTTTATCTCGTCAGTCTCCTCCACATCATTAAGGATGCCGTCAGCCTTCAGCTTTTTCATAGCCGAAAGTGCAATGTCCATAAGGCATATCTTCTTGTCTGATTTATTTTGATAAAGAGCTTTTCTGTCATCAAGATACCTCTGATATGACTCCTTTATAGGTATGCTAAAAAATCCCTCCTCAAAGTTCACATAGCCAATCTCCGTAGAAAAAGTAGTATGTCTGCAGTGATCTGACCAATATGTGTCAAGTACTCGTATCTCAGTGATAGAGGGATCTCTTTTTTCGTCGTTTTTTAAATAATTTTGTATAAACTTAAAGTCATCAAATGTCATAGCCAATGAAAGGCTCTCATAGCAATCTCTTAAAGCCTTTTCATCCATATTTATAAAGCCGTCAATTATCTCCACGTCTTCAGGTACTTCAAAGTCAATCTTTAAAGTTTTAGGTACCGACTCATCTGCAATTCTTGAGTCTACAGGATTTATGCAGTAATTTTTTATTTTCTCCTTATCCTCACTACTGAAGTTTCCCGAGAAAACATAGGTGATTGCCGAACGAATATCTATGCCGTCTTCACTTCCTAAAAGCTTCACACACTGTATAGCGGAATCCGCTCTTTGGTCAAACTGCCCCGGCAAATACTCTACAGTAAAGAAAAAGTCTCCGGCATTATGTGGAAAGATGTCCTCATAACAATTATCAATCGGAGGTTCACAAAAAATCGTATTGATGCTTTTTTTATAGTCATTATCCGATATATTTTCAATATCATATCTGACCAAAACCCTTACATCAAGGAGAGCTTTTAAGCCGCAATAATTCATAAGCTCACTTAAAAGTTCCTTTGCTCTGATGGCAAAATCTCTCTTCTTCTCTACATAAATCCTTTTAACGCCCATTTTTCCTCCATTCCCCAGAAAAACAACTGCAAATGATTAACAGGTTTTAAGCTTATAATTGTAAAACCTTATGCTATAAACTTTTAATATGACTTTGTATACCGTCACATACAATATTTGAAAGTTCGCCCATGATAAGCGGTTTTGCATACTGAATAAAATGTTCATTCACATAAAATCCGTCCTCACTTATCCACTCTACGGGTATACACTTTTCAATATTTGCAACTAAATTTATATCACATTTTTTAACAATAGACAAATATGGAGAATCTTCCACTCTTTCAAAGTTCATCATGACACCCGTGTTACCGTCAAGTCCCGCCTTCACTCCCAAAAATCCGATATTAAACGCCTCATCAATATCGGTCTTACTTTGAAGATGTGCGGCAGCCCTTTGAAGAGTATTTATCTCAACAGCTCTGGTCTTTACACCTAATTCAGTTTTTATCTTTTTAGCCAAAAAAGCGGCTGTTCCTGAAAGCATCTTATGTCCGAATGCATCCACATTGCACTCGTCCTCACTGATATGATGTCCGTTTGTGTCCTTAATGCCTTCTGAAACCGCTACAACTATATTGCCCTTTGTCTGCATTTTGTCTGATAAAATCCCGATAAATTTCTTTAAATCAAGTCCTATCTCAGGCAGCAGTATAAAATCGGGTCCGTCGTTTAATTTATTCTTTGCTAAAGCCGATGCGGCAGTAAGCCAACCGGCATTTCTTCCCATTATCTCAACAAAGGTCACACTCTTTAAATCGTATACATTTGAGTCTCTTACTATCTCCGAAACCGATGTCGCAATATATTTTGCGGCACTTCCAAATCCCGGAGTGTGATCCGTTACAGGCAGATCGTTGTCAATAGTCTTCGGCACTCCGACAAATCTTATCTTACTGCCGTTTATCTTTGAATAGTCCGACAACTTCTTTATAGTGTCCATTGAATCGTTGCCGCCTATATATATGAAAATACCGATATTGTATTTATCAAGTATTTCAAAAATTCTCTCATAAACCTCATCGCCTTTTTTTACCTCAGGCAATTTGTATCTGCATGAGCCAAGATATGAACTCGGTGTTCTCTTTAAAAGTTCGACATTAAGCTCCGACTCAAGCGTATCGTCAAGGTTTATTATATTTTCTTTTAAGAGTCCCTCTATACCGTATCTCATACCGTATACTGTATTAATTTCAAGTTCCTTTGCACCGACATAAACTCCTGCCAGTGACGAATTGATAGCCGCTGTAGGACCTCCCGACTGGCCTACAATCAAATTCTTTCTTTCCATAGCTTTTCCATCTCCTAATTTAATTTTTCCAAATCAATTGCATTCAGACTTATTTTCAAAAGTTCCCCCACTTCATCCTTTGGAATCTGTAACCTTTTTGCCAGCTCTTCAACACTTGCTTCTTTTCCATACTCTTTTGCCAACTCACTTGAAACGTTCATAAGTTCATTTACTCTGTCCGCAAGCTTATTTGAAGCGTCTTTTTTTACTTTTTCTTCATCCGCAATCTCACGCAATCTCTTTTCAACTTTTGATTTTATCTGAGATTTCAAATCACCTTCACTGTACTCCATAACCGCCATGGTAAGTGCCAAATGACTTTCACTTATAAGATCACTCAACTCTTCACCGCAACCTATAAACGGCCGTATAAGTCCTGTAGCATACATCATATGACCTTCAATAAGTCTGTTTCTTACACTCTCTTCTCCACGTAAAAGAGCGGCTTTAAGCTCATTAAGCTCTTTTTCGTCTATCTCTTTTATCGCCTTTATATCCTCAAGATACATTTCAAGAACTGTCTTATCCTTCATTATCCGATCCACTCTCTACCAATGTAATATTTATCCTTTTGAACATATCTTTTACATAATTATCAAAGACATGCAGTATATCTCTTTCAAGTAAAAATGCCTTCGGTGAAAACGAGCTTATAAGCTCCAGTTTCTTATCCGCATACCTGATATTTAAATACATATCGGCTTCTATATCCTTTGCGGTATTTTCACCAATCCATCTTTTACTGAATTCTTCCGAGAACTTCAGCACCAATTTAAAGGCTGTCGGAGTCCTCTTTCCCTTGATAATCTCAAAGCAGATATGTCTGAGCTCACCCCAGGTGCAAAAGCTTCTCTCCTCTACTTCATCAAAGTAAGCTTTGTTTAACTTGCCTCCGATATCAAACTTCACAAAGGTTGTAAACTCCGCCTCTATAACACTGAACTTGTCAAAAAGATCCGTCATAAAGAGTTTTTTAGTAAACTCCTTTACGTCTAAAATCTCAAAGGCCTCCATTATTATCCTCCGCCCAGAGTGTAAAAAAATCCTTACCCGAGATTGTAAAGAATGCATTCTTACATACTTTGTCAAACTCCGAATCATTTATATCTATAGGATTTGACTTTACAAACTCATTATACAGATTCAAAAGATATGCGGACTCTCTCTCATTTTTTATCTTCTCTTTATTTTTCTTTGTTGCCTCTTCATCGTTACTCTTTACACATTTGTAAAGTATATACTTTCCCTTGTTTGTAAGAATAGGGCTTACACCGCCGTCTTCCAAAACTCCGAGTGCGCTCTTTATATCTTCAGGCTCATTATTAAGCTCCACACTCCTTGATATATCTGAATTTTGTGAAAACTGAGTTGCAAGTTTTACACAGTTTTCACCGTTATTAAGTCTGTTCAGAAGGTCTGTAGCAAGATTGTAGTCCGAAACCTCTATTACATTAAAGTCCATTATCCTTGCTTCACTCTCACTGACTTCTTTTACATTCTTTGCAATCAGCTCTTTTTTTACCTTCATAACCAAAAAATAGTCCAAGAAAACATTATCACACTCTTCCTGACTTAGCCCCTTAAACTCCTCACTGTTTGCCGCATTTTCATCATAAAATGTCTTTGAAAGCTTAAGTGCTTCACTTTTTTGTGATTCGGAAAGTGTGATGTTATTTTTTTCCGCCAATTTTTTCAACACTACAAGTTCTTTATAGTAATTCTTCAAATCATTATAAAAATTGTCTTTGTATGTAATGTTTTTATCTCTGTCTATATAACTGTCCCATATTGAAGCACTGTATGTATTTGTAATAATTTGGCTCTCTGAAACGGCCGGAATAAGCATCTGAGCATAGCTGTAACCAAGCTTATTATCTGTAAGATTTATCTTTATATTTTCACTTATGCTCTCTGTCTTTATTCCGCAGCCCATAAGACATACCGCTGCCAAAAAACCGACTAAAATTTTTCTTTTCAACTTTGTCTCCTAAAGCAGATACTTTAATATTTTCAAAACACCCAGGTTTTCATTGCTGTCCGCCATAAATCTTGCATTCTCCTTTGCAACCTGTGCCGCATTTTTTACTGCAAATGAATAGTATGCCGCCTTAAACATCTCCACATCGTTTTCCTGATCTCCGAAGACCATTGTCTCATTTTCACTTATTTCAAAAGCTTCCTGAAGCTTTTGAAGCGCATTGCCTTTGCTGACACCCTTTGCGGTGCAGTCAATCCACATCTTTCCGGCATAGTTTACCAAAAGCTTATCACTGTACTTGTCGATAAGATAATCCGCCTTACCGTATATATTTTCAGAATATGCGGAAACCTTTATCAGATTTTCAACCTTTGTGAGGTCGTCCACCACCTTTATTCTTCCTCTATATCCGCCTCTTATCCAACTTAGCAAAAAGTCGTTTTTTTCTTCGATATAATAAGACGATGCATCGGCCACTACGGCAACCAGATTCTTGTCTTTTCTTATATCAAGTATCAGCTCCTTTGTGATTTTATCATCCATAGTGCTGACAAACAGATTTCTGCCGTTGATACCTATATAAGCACCGTTATCAGAGATATAAAATATCTTATCCTTCACCTCTTCAAAGACATTTTCAATACTTATCCACTGTCTTCCCGAGGCAACCGCAAAATGTATACCTTTGTCATGAAGAGCTCTTATAGCCTTTACTATCCTTGTGTCAAGCTTGCCTTCTCCGTCACCTACCAAGGTTCCGTCCACATCTGAGGCAATAAGTTTTATCATTTAATACATTCCTCCAATTACAAATGCTATCACTATACCTAAAATCGCACCCATAAATACCTGTAAAGGTGTATGTCCGACAAATTCCTTCAGTCTCTCTTCAAAATGTTCAAAATTATCTTCAAATATATTGTTCTCCAAAATCATATTCAGGAGTTTTGCCTGTTTTCCGGTCTCTCTTCTGACACCCATAGCGTCGTACATAACCACCAACGCCAGAATAAAGCTTACTGCAAACTCATACCCGCCAAATCCGTATTTTAAAACACTTGAGGTCGCAAGTGCACAGACTGTAGCCGAATGTGAGCTTGGCATACCGCCGCTCCCCCAAAGTCTGTCGGGAGAAAACGACTTGTTATACCATATATCAATAAGTGTCTTTAAAAGCTGTGCAACGAGCCAACCGAGGGCTGCACTGACAAGTACTTGATTTGAAAGTATCTCATCTACAACACTCATACAACTCCTCCCTCCGGTTTGAAAATTTTTTTCATATTGCTGATAATCTCATTCACAGATGTGGATTTATCCGCCATAGTAAGCACCCATCCCTCTCTTGAAAGAGGGGGAATAGGTGTAAAAGGAAACATATGAGTCTTTATCATTCCGGCTTCCTTGTCAGTTATGCCGAAGTATTTCTTAGCATTCTTTGCAGCCGTATACGGATGTGTAAATCCGTGAAAATGTGTGCCTATCTCCTTTGCGGGTCTGTGCCAGTCATAGAGATAAAAATCATGTAAAAGTGCCGCTCTTGCCGCCGATTTGTAGTCCAAGTTAAGTTTTTTACATACCAAATATGTAGTATACGAAACATTTATACTGTGCTCCATAGTGGAGGTGCTGCCGTGCTGTACAAAGTCCGCCAGCTTTTTAAAGATATCACTGCTTAGTATATCCTTTACAATGTCCATATACTGTGCATCATCTATATATTCTTTCATCCTATCAACCAATCATACAGAGCCTGGTACTCAAGTGCGGACTGCTTCCATGAGAAGTCCACCGCCATCGCCCTGTCAATCATCTTATTCCATTCTCTCTTTTTATCATAATAAATATGCCTTGCAAAATTTATCCTGTCCATCATCTCATGTGCATTATAGTTTGCAAATGAGAAGCCTGTACCCTTTGACTCAAACTCATTGTAGCTTTCTACAGTATCACAAAGTCCGCCCGTCTCACGCACAATAGGAAGAGTTCCGTATCTGAGTGACATAAGCTGACTGAGTCCGCACGGCTCAAACAGTGAAGGCATAAGGAAGGCATCAGCCGCCGCATATATCTTATGTGACATATCCTCCGAGTAATAAATATTTGCAGATACTCTGTCCGGATACTTCCATGCATAGTGTCTGAACATATTTTCATACTTAGGGTCTCCGGTTCCAAGCACTACAAGCTGAGTGTTCTCATCACAGATTTGATCCATCATATACTCAACAAGGTCAAGTCCCTTCTGATCTGTAAGTCTTGAAACCATTGCAAGCATAAATTTCCTGTCGTCTACAGGCAAGCCCAGATCCTTTTGCAACGCTCTTTTATTTTTTATCTTTTCTTTTCTGAAATTTTTACTGTTGTAATTGTTATAAATAAGCTTATCCGTCTCAGGATTAAACTCATTGTAATCTATACCGTTAACAATACCTCTTAAGTCATTGTCTCTGGCTCTCAAAAGTCCGTCCATTCCCTCGCCGTAGAAAGGATTTTGTATCTCCTTGGCATAGGTCTTTGAAACTGTGGTTATAGCGTCGGCATACACAAGTCCGCCCTTTAACAGATTTCCGTCTTTAAAGGCCTCAAGCTTATCAGGTGTAAAGTAATAATCACTAAGTCCTGAGAAATACTTTATTGTCTTTAAATCCCAAGTACCCTGGAACTTTAAATTGTGGATTGTAAATACCGACTTTATTCCTCTGAAGAACTCTCCGCCTGCAAATCTGTCCTTTAAATATACAGGCACAAGACCTGTCTGCCAGTCATGGCAATGTATCAAATCAGGTCTGAAGTCAACAAAAGGCAATGCGCAAAGTGCCGCCTGTGAGAAAAATATAAACTTCTCTATATCATAAAGCCAATCTCCGTAAGGAGTCGGTCCGCTAAAATACTCCTCATTGTCAATAAAATAAAAGGTTACTCCGTCAAGCTCTTTTTTGAGTACTCCCACGTACTTACTTGTGCCTGCGTAGTCTATATAGAAATCTCCTATGTACTCCAAAGAGTTTCTGATTTCTTCTTTCATGCACATATACTTAGGTAAAATAACTCTGGCGTCAAAATATCTCTTGTCCAAATATTTCGGCAAAGAACCCACTACATCTGCCAATCCGCCTGTTTTAATAAATGGCACTGCCTCCGATGCAACAAACAATATTTTCTTCATAGTATCCACTTACCTCCTTGAGTCCGCTTCTTGTATCATTTCCCTTGCGGTTTTTAGTACACCTTCAGTTAAATTGTTACCGCCAATCAATCTGGCTATCTCTTTTATTTTACCTTCTTTATCCAGTAAATCAATATTTGTTTGCGTAGTCTTTCCGTCCGTTGATTTTGATATGAACAAATTTTGGTCAGCCATAACCGCTATCTGCGGCAAGTGTGAAATACACAAAACCTGACGTCCCTTTGATATATTCATAAGCTTTTCGCCTACCTTTACCGCCGTCTTTCCGCTGATTCCCGTATCTATCTCATCAAATATCAAAGTCTGTATATCATCACTGCTTGCAAAAACCGTCTTCAGTGCAAGCATTATCCTTGACAGTTCACCTCCGCTTGCCACCATCTGAAGAGGCTTCATTGGCTGCCCCGGATTTGTACTTATCAAAAAATCCACCGAATCATATCCGTCTCTTGATATTTTGTCCTTTTTTGTAAATCTTATTTCAAACTCAACCCCAAGAAAGTTCAAATCTTCAAGCTCTTCCTTAATCCTTTCAGTAAGTGTGACGGCCACTTCTTTTCTCATAGTACTTATAAGTGTGCATTTTTCCAAGATACTCTCTTCAAGCTTGGCTGCATTCTTTCTGAGTAAAACCACCTCTTCACCGAAGTCTTTTAAGAAACTCAGTCTGTTTTCTTTCTCTTTTAACAACTCCTGTATCTTATGGTAGTCATTTGAATACTTTGACTTTATATGTCTTATAGTATCCAATCTTTCTATAACTTTATCATACTCTCTTTCATTATATTCCAAGCTGTCAAGGTATCTGTTTGTATAATGTATCGTCTCGGATATCAAATCCTCTATCGTATTCAGATTTGACACTACCACATTCAGACTGTTATCAAGTGATGTAATATCGGAGACATCTCTTATATTGTTTCCGATACTTTCACTTTCAAGTTCTGAAAGAAGCTCTACAAGTACATCATTTATCTTTGATATATTCTTGCCCTTTTTGAAAACCTGTTCAAGCTCTTCTTCTTCATTTTCCTTTATCTTGGCATCTTTTATCTCATTTATCTCAAAATCAAGTATATCAATCTCTCTTTTTCTAAGCCTCTCATCAATGCCTTCCTGAATCCTTTGATTGATTTTCTTCAGCTCACCGTAGTCATTTGAAAGTTCACTTTTAAGCTTAATAAGTTCTTTAGGACAAAATGAGTCAAGCAAAACAAGGTTGTTCCCCGCACTTAAGAGTGACTGATGTTCATGCTGACCGTGTATATCTATCAAGGTATCTGTAATCTCCCTAAGCTTATTTAGAGTTACAGTCTCGTCATTGATTCTGCACACACTTCTTGAAGTACTTATTTTCCTTGTAAGTATCAGCATATCGTCCTCAAACGAGATATCTATCGCTTTTAGTTTTTCTTTTCTTTTTTCGTCCAATGTGAAAATAAGTTCAACAAATCCCTCATTTTCACCCACTCTTATAATGTCCTTGTTCGCTTTTGCACCCAGAGCAAGATTTATGGAATCTATCAAAATAGACTTACCTGCACCTGTCTCACCGCTAAGTACACTGAGTCCCTCTTTGAAGTAAATATCCGCTTTCTTTATAAGTGCAAGATTTTTTATATGTAACTCTATCAGCATAATCCTCCTTTTTAGATACTACCCTGATACTTATACATTACTCTTTATAAATAAGTTTCCTTATTCTCTCCATAACGGTTACGGTATCATCCACACTTCTTATAGCCGCCATGATAGTGTCGTCTCCTGCAATACAACCCACAATCTCACTCATCTGTAAAGAATCCAGTGCCGCCGCAACAGCCATAGCCATACCCGATACGGTCTTTAATACCAATATATTCTGTGCCATATCCATTGATATAAATGCCTCTTTAAGTATTTTAAGATATTTTTCGGAAATACCGTCCTGCTTAGGCATAAGTGAATATTTTTGTTTGCCGTCTCCGTATACAACCTTTGAAAGCTTCAAGTCTCTTATATCTCTTGAAACCGTAGCCTGTGTCACAACAAATCCGCTGTCCTCAAGTCTTTGTGCAAGTTCCTCCTGAGTTTCAATGTCATATGTGTTAATAAGTTCTATAATCTTTGAATGTCTTTTTATTTTCATATCAAATCCTGTTCATCTTATTCCTGATATTATCAAGAAAACTCCCCTTTTTTAACTTTATCAATCGGGCAAATATTTCCGACTCCCTAAGTTCCACCACATCCTTGTTTTCAAGGCTCACACTGTCGTCTCCGTCCACTACAAGTTCTCTGTTCGACTTTATATTATCACCGAATGAAATTCGTATTACCTTTGATGATGAAAGTACTATACTTCTTTGACTGAGTGCATGCGGACATATAGGAGTAATAAGCATCATCTTTGAGCTGGGCTCTATAATAGGTCCTCCGGCGCTCAGATTGTATGCTGTTGAGCCTGTAGGCGTTGATACAATTATACCATCAGATGAATATTCATTCAAGAAATCCCCTTCAATATACACATTACATCTTAGAGTTTTCAATACTTCTTTTCTTGTAATAACAGCCTCGTTAAGTGCGGTCAAAGTCTTTATTTCTTTTCCGTCACGTATTACGGTTGCGGATATCATCATCCTGTTTTCTATAAAGTATTCGTCATTTATCAGTATATCAACCATGTACTCTATATCCTTGGCCGTATTTATACTTGTAAGGTATCCCAGATGTCCCATATTGATACCTATAATAGGAATACCCAGATGTGATATATCTCTTGCGGCTCTTATCAGTGTACCGTCTCCGCCCAGAGTAATAACACAGTCCACACTTGGAAAATTGCTCAAATCTATATAACCGAAGGACTTATAACATTTTCCGCCTCTTAAATTTATCTCTTTTTCAAGATTATTAAGTGCTTTTTTTATCCCCTCTTTTTCACTATTTCCTACAAGAAAAAAAGTTTTCATCCTTCCTCCTACAACTTTTCATGTGCAGTGTTCACTACTGCTTCTATATCAATATCTACGTCAACATCGCCCGACTTTATAAGATGATATAAATATTCAATATTTCCTTCCGGTCCCTTTACAGGTGAAAACTCAAGTTCTCTTACAAAAAAACCGTTCTCCCCCGCATAGGCAAAGCAGTTTTGTATCACTTCAATATGTGTGGACTTTTCTCTTACCACACCTTTTTTGCCGACCTTTTCTCTGCCCGCCTCAAACTGCGGCTTTATAAGCGCCACTATTTCACCGCGCTCGCCCAAAAGATTGTATGCGGAAGGTAAAACCTTTGAGAGTGATATAAAAGAAACGTCAATGCTCGCAAAGTCTATACTTTCACCTATGTCCTCAGGTTTTACATATCTTATGTTGGTCTTTTCCATAACAACAACTCTTGTGTCGTTTCTAAGTTTCCATGCCAACTGTCCATGTCCTACATCCACCGCATAGACTTTCTTTGCACCGTTTTGTAACATACAATCAGTAAAACCGCCGCTTGATGCACCTATATCCATGCATACCTTATCTTTGACACTTACATCAAAGCATTCCATAGCCTTTTCAAGCTTCAAGCCGCCACGGCTTACATACTTTAGAGTACTTCCTCGCACTTCAATATTTGCGGTATCGGCAAAAGTCTGACCTGCCTTATCCTCTTTTTGTCCGTCAACATAAACTATACCTGACATTATTACGGCTTTAGCCTTTTCTCTGCTCTCGGCAAGTCCGCGCTTTACCAAAAGTATATCCAATCTATCCTTCATCTTTTATCTTCTCATATCTATCTAAAACTTTTTTCAGTACCGAATCCGAATCAATCTCAAGCTTCTTTCTCAAAAGGCTCACATCTCCATGCTCAACATATCCGTCAGGCAATGCGATATTTAATACATCCGTATCGTGATTTTTATCTTTTACATACGCCTTTATTTTTTCACCCATGGAGCCGTTTATTACACCTTCTTCCATAGTTACGATAAGCTTGTGATTCTCACACAGCTTATCCGCCAAATCAAAGTCGATAGGCTTAAAAAATCTGGCATTTGCAACGGAAACATTAAATCCTTTTGACTTTAACTTTTCTCTTAAATTCTTTGCCGTACTCACCATACTGCCTATTGCCAAAAGTGCAATATCACTCTCTTCAAAGAGCATCTCTCCTTTGCCGAACTCTATCTTACTTTCAAACTCGTTCAAAGAGTCATAGGCAACACCTCTTGGATACCTTATTGCAATAGGACCGTCAAAATCTATAGCAAATTCAAGAGCAGCCTTCAATTCATTTGCATTCTTCGGAGCAAGTAAGGTCATATTCGGGATGCAGGTAAGGAATGATACATCAAATATTCCCTGATGAGTCTCGCCGTCGGCACCTACAAGCCCCGCTCTGTCTATTGCAAATACCACATGAAGATTTTGCAAACAAACGTCATGCACTATCTGGTCAAATCCTCTTTGTAAAAATGATGAATATATGCACACAACAGGTATAAGACCTGCCGCTGCAAGCCCTGCCGCAGATGTGATGGCATGCTGTTCGGCAATTCCGACATCAAAAAATCTCTTCGGAAATTTATCTCTGAATTCAAGAAGTCCGCAACCCTCAGGCATTGCTGCCGTTATTGCAACAATATCCTTATTCCTGCCTGCAAGTTCCACTATTTTGTTTGAAAAAATATCCGTATAAGTAGGAGCTTTACTTCCTGATTTGGCTTCTCCGCTGGCTATATCAAATGCTCCTATGCCGTGGAAATTCTCAGGATGCTTTTCAGCCGGAGTATAGCCCCTGCCTTTTTTGGTAAGTACGTGTACAAGCACAGGTCCTTCAACCTTTTTTACTTCCTCAAATACTCTTAACAGCGCCGAAATATTGTGTCCGTCCACCGGTCCCAGATATGTAATACCCATATTTTCAAAAAGCATTCCGGGTATCAAAATCTGCTTTATACCGTTTTTTGTCTGCTTGATGCTATTTATTATAGGTTTGCCTATATAAGGCAATCTCTCAAGAGAATTGTTCACTATCTTTTTAAGATTGGTATAGCCGTCCGCTGTTCTGATACTGTTTAAATATTCATTCATACCGCCGACATTTTTGGAAATGGACATATCGTTGTCATTGAGTACCATTATAAAGTTTTTCTTTATCTGCACGGCATTATTAAGTGCCTCATATGCCATTCCGCCTGTCAGAGCACCGTCACCTATTACCGATATAACACGGTAATTATCACCCTTTATGTCTCTGCCGAATGCCATTCCAAGCCCTGCCGACAGACTTGTGGACGAATGTCCGGTATTAAACACGTCAAACTTTGACTCACTTGTCTTTGGGAATCCCGATATGCCTCCGAACTTTCTGAGATTGTCAAATGCATTCTTTCTTCCGCTGAGTATCTTATGTGTGTATGACTGATGTCCCACATCCCATATTATCTTATCCTTAGGCAAATCAAAAGCTATATGCATCGCCATTGTAAGTTCCACCACTCCAAGATTGCCTGCCAGATGTCCGCCTGTAACGCTTATTTTTTCGATAAGAAAATCTCTTATCTCTCTTGCCAGTATATTAAGTTCTTTTTTGTTAAGTTTTTTTATATCACTCGGTTTTTCAATATTTTCAAGTATCATATTATTTTTATGAAGTTCTATTCACCATCATATCAATGATTTCGATAATAGAGCTCATATCTCCCCTTACCTCACTTAAACATTTCTTGGCATTTTCACTTAGTGAAGCCACCCTTCTTAAGCTTTCATCTATGCCTACTATATTTACATAAGTGATTTTTTGATTTTTCTCATCCGAATGTGTAGGCTTTCCAAGCTCCTTCTCATCCGCCACTATATCAAGATAGTCGTCTCTTATTTGGAATGCCTCACCTACGTAAGCTCCCGCCTCCTCTAAAAGACTCACTTCTTTATCATTTGCACCTGCAAGTATTCCTCCTATCACAAATGAAGCTCTAAGAAGTGCACCTGTCTTGAGTGCATAGGTATACCTCATCACCTCTTCACTCATCCTCTTTCCGGAGTATTCCACATCCACACATTGACCGCCTATCATTCCGAAAGCACCTGTATCTTTTGCAAGTGTATACATTGCCCTTGACATTCTCTTTAGAACGGTAAAGTCAGGCACTTCCTGCATTTTCTTTGATATTATCTCAAAAGCCTGCACAGAGAGCATATCCCCTGCAAGTATCGCCATATCTTCGCCATGACTTACCCAGGTAGTCGGTTTGCCGCGCCTTAGTCTGTCATTGTCCATTGCAGGCAAATCATCATGTATAAGTGAAAATGTATGTATCATCTCAATAGCAGCTAAAAACGGTGCTATAATTTCTTCATTGTATTCATCACCTGCGACAGCCTTATACACTTCAAACATTATAAGCGGCCTGAGCCTCTTTCCGCCGTTTTTTATGGCTTCATTTGAGGCTTTTATAACTTTTTTATTCAGATCGTCCTCGCTGTAAAAAAACGACTCTATCATTTTTTCTATCTTATTTAAATTCTCTTTATTCATCGTCAACATCCCCTGAGAGTATTTCCATCTGTCTTTCTACATGAGATATACTCTCACTTGCCTGTTTTACCAGTTTGATTCCTTCCTCATACAGTACAAAAGCTTCCTCAAGTGTGGTCTGCGGCTCTTCAAGCCTTGCAATCACACTTTCAATATTTGCCAGATTTTCCTCAATACCTGCTTTTTTTTCCTGTTTTTTCGGCATAGCTTACCTCTCTATTATAAAACCTTTGCCCTTATCTTTCCATCAGAAAAAAATACATTTATCTCATCTTCCTGATGCAAAGAGGCCGCACTTAATACCTTTTTGTTGTCTTTATCACTAATATAGGCATAACCGCCCGACAATCTTTTTAACGGTGAAACCGTCTCAAGTCTCTTTGACATATTTATAAGTATATTCTTATTGTTTTCCAAGATATTTTTGAAATAATTCTGCAATATCTTTGAAAAGTTTTCGAGTCTTTGCTTTTGTTCTCTAAGTTTTATCTGCGGACTGAGTGTATTTAACCTTATCAAAAGCATATCCAAATCCCTTTTGGTATAGTCCACTTTTCTTCTTGCACATTCATCAAGCTTATTTTTATAAAAATCCAATGTATACATATAGTCAGCATATACAAAATTGGCTATTTCCGCCGCCGCACTCGGCGTCGGCGCTCTAAGGTCCGCCACAAAATCCGCTATTGTAAAATCCGTCTCATGTCCTACCGCACTGATTATAGGGGTCTTTGTATTAAATATAGTCTCTGCCAGTTCCTCATCATTAAAGCAGTACAAATCCTCTATAGAGCCTCCGCCTCTGCCCACTATTATGACATCAAGATTCATCTTATCAAGTTTTTTTATGGCTGAAATAATGCTCTTTGGAGCGGACTCTCCCTGTACAAGACATGGTGCAAGCACTATCCTCACATAAGGATTTCTTCTGTAGCTGACATTCCTTATATCATTGATAACCGCACCGGTCTGTGCGGTTGCCACTCCTATGCTTTGTACAAACCCCGGTATCCGCCTTTTGTAGCTTTTATCAAACATTCCCATATCTTCAAGCTTTTCCTTAAGCTTCAGATATTTCTCATACAGTTCTCCCTTGCCGGTTTCTTCTATCTTGGTAGCGTAGAGCTGATACCTGCCTTCCTTTTCATAGCATGAAATACTTCCGGTAACTATGACTCTTTGCCCTCTTTTCATATCAAAAGAGAGACCTCCTCTCTGACTTGCAAACATCACGGCAGATAAGGTCCCTCCTTCATCCTTTATGGTAAAATATATATGATTTGAGCCTGCATATGTGCAATTGCTTACTTCTCCCTCTACTGATATCTTATTTAGTACAAAGTCCTGCATAAACATATTCTTGATATATGCATTCACTTTTGATACAGAATAAACCATATCACTGCTCCTCTGCATTTACCCTTGAGAGTATCGCATTTACAAATGAATAGGACTCTTCTCTTCCATATGTCTTTGCAAGCTCTACAGCCTCATTTATAGCTACACTTACAGGTATATCACTGTCATATTTCATTTCAGCAATTGCAAGTCTTAAGATACTTTTTTCAACTCTTCCTATTCTCTCAAGTTTCCAACCCTGTGACAGTTCTCCAATCATCTTGTCAATCTGTGCCTGATTGTCTCTAACCAGCATTGCTTTTGACCTTATATATTCTATATCTCCTTCACCGTAGTTTGCATCATGGATAAGCACATCATCTTCATCCTCCAAAGACGGTGATTCAAAATAATTATCTATCTGAACTTTGGCCTCCTCTTCAGGATAAAAATCCAAACCGAATAATATTTTAAAACAATGTTCTCTTAGCAAATGCCTTGTCATATGATCCTCCATATCCTTTACATATAATCACATAATTATATCCTATAGAAAGTCTAAAAGCAAGGAGAAGGGGACAGCACAACTTTATCTTAATATTTACCTTACTCTACATTGCATATATAATATTTACATTAAGTTTTAAGGAGAATATATGCCAAGAGAATTGAATCTGTACTCACTGATAATCCGCATAGTTCTGTCTTTATTTATAGGCGGGATATTGGGATTTGACCGCGGCAGAAAGAACAGACCTGCCGGTTTTAGAACATATATGCTTGTATGCCTCGGATCCACACTTGTAATGATTACCAATCAATATGTATTCCAAGTCTTTAAAAGCGGTGACCCTGTAAGACTTGGAGCTCAGGTTGTAAGCGGAGTAGGTTTCTTAGGTGCAGGCACCATAATACTTACAGGACGCAATCAGGTAAAGGGTATCACTACGGCAGCAGGTATATGGACTGCCGCCTGTTGCGGTCTTACTATAGGAATAGGATACTATGAGGGAGCAATTGCAGGCGGAGCCGCCATATTTATTGCAATGGTATCACTTCAAAAGCTTGAAGTCTTTGTAAGAAAAAACTCTCGTGCAGTGGAGCTGTATATAGAATATGACAACGCTATGCCGCTTAGCGACCTTTTCACATATATCAGAAAAAACGATCTTGATATAGTGGAGATTGACCTTGCCAAAAATCCTTCGCTGATGAATATATGCCAATCGGTTACCATGACTATAAAGGGTAAAACAAAAAACAGTCACGCAATTATCTTAAATCTTATCAGTAAGGCTCCAGGTGTCATATATTTTATGGAATTGTACTGAATTGCCTCAAATATATATTGAAATGATATTTTTAAATCGCTATAATATGATTATAATGTTTTAACTTTGGAGGCTTATGAAAAGATTTATACCATTTTTATTACTATCATTTTGTCTTGGTAGCGGTACTTTAATAACAGGTTGTACAAACCAATCATCAAATACTGAAGGCAGCTTCACTAATGCCGACAACTCAAAAAGCGGAGAAACCATAAAGGAATTGGTAAGTTCAACAGATATAGGGGATGTTTACAACGGCGGAGGAATCAACCTTGAAGACAGCTTTGATGTGGATTCTATTGAGAAAAAAATGACGGAGCTTGCACTTGCCAACTCAGGCGTTGACTCCGAGGATAAACTGGATCATCATCTTATAGTAACACCTACAGATATGGATATGGAATTACAGTTCGGTATATCTGCAGAAGCTATATTCTTGGAAGGCGGCATTTACACCAATGTCAGTCAGATTGCGGAGTGGACATCTGAAAATTCCGATATAGCTGATGTAACACAGGGCGAAATCCATGCCAATAAAGTAGGCGAAACCAATATCACGGCGACATATCAGGGCATTACAAAATCAATACATATAAATGTTATCGAAAAAGCGAATTGGGAAGAAAAGGACGGTTCATGGTACTATGTTGATGCTACAGGTAAGAAGACCACAGGCTGGAAAGTAGTAAACGGCAACTGGTATTACCTTGGCAATAACGGCTCAATGCTTACAGGTTGGCAGAAGATAAAGGATACATACTATTATCTGCATTCTTCAGGTGCAATGGCACAGGGAGAATGGATAAAGAATAAGGATGACGGTGCATGGTATTACTTCAACTACAACGGTGAGATGGCAAAACATAAATGGATAAAGGACGGCACAAATACATTCTATATTCACTCAAACGGTAAGATGGCAACAGATGAATGGGTCAAAGGTGAAGGCGACTCCTGGTATTATTTCCTCTTGGACGGCAAGATGGCAAGAGACCGCGCTATTGATATAAAAGGTGTAAGCTATCAGTTTGACAAAGAAGGAAAATGTCTGAATCCTAACGGCAACTGATTTTAACTTAAAAACACCCCTATAGGGGTGTTTTTTTATAATTTCTTCAAATAATCTCTGTACAGTCTTCCTACGGGAAGTCCCATTACATTGTAATAGTCTCCCTCTATTCCCACTATATACCTTGAAAAATATCCCTGTATTGCATAGGCTCCCGCCTTGTCATAGGGCTCTTTTCTCTTCAAATAATCTTCAATCTCTTCACTTGAAAGCCTTGCCACTTCCACAGGAGTATCCTCTACAAAACTCTCATAACTGTCTTTCAAAGAATTGTATACACATACTGCAGTATATACTCTATGCTTTCTGCCTGATATAGTCTCAAGCATCTTTCTTGCTTCAGATTTATCCTTCGGCTTTCCTAAGATTTTTGTGTCTATTGCCACTATAGTATCTGCCGATATAACCGCAAAATCCTTATCACCATACTTAAGCCTTGATTTTTCTACAATATCCAAAGCCTTATTGTAAGCCTGTTTTCTACACGCCTCTACCGGGTCACTACAGTCAATTTCAGTTTCTTTGTCGGATACCGCTATCTCAAAGTCTACACCGATTTGCTCCAAAAGCTCTTTCCTTCTTGGCGATGCGGAAGCCAAAATTATCTTAAAATTATTCATAAAGTCTTATCTCCTTACCAAGTACAAATGAATATATAAAAATTTCACTTACATTTTTTCCTGTACTCATTTCAAGAGATTTCTTATAAAGTTCAAGCTGAACTTTATATCTGCTTATCAAAGTCTCTGCACTTTTTACATTATCCGTCTTATAATCCACCAAAATTATGCCGCCTTTTGTATCTATATATGCATCAATAACACCCTGTATCAGTACGGTCTCATCACTGTCTCCCATATTTGCTTCTCTTGCGGACATACCCATTATAAACTGATTTTCTCTCTTCAAGCTTTTGTGATACTTAATAAATATCTCTCCAAGTTTTGTATCCAAAAACTTTACAATATCCTCAGGATTTATAAGCTCTCTGTAAGAGGCATTCTTTAGCAGTGCAATCTCAGATTTTACAAACTCAAGCCTGTTTTTGGAGCTTTCTATATTTTCATAGTGAAGTCTTTGCATAAGTTTGTGGTAGGCATTACCGCGCTCACCGGCATTGTTGACACCCCCGGTCTTTTCTTTATTTTGTTTTATCTCAAATTCTTCACTCTGTGACATTCTCTTGATTTCAGATACCGAAAACTTGGTTTTCAAATCCACATTTACACTGTATGGGTATGTATAATCAAGTCTCTTCTTTAACTCGTCATATTTTTTGATATCGCTTCCTTCAAATACCTTGTGCAAATCTCCTACTTCTTTTTGAGTCAGCTTCTCCTCATCCAAAAGAGTCTTATAATCATACAGCTTTAAATCAAAATGTATTCTGTCAAAGCTTAAAAGTATCAGGTCAAGATACGAATTACAAGATCTTATATCTAAAAATCCGGGTGTTTCCTTATTTGTTTCCAAAGCCTTTTTAACATCCTTGCAGGTACCTGAAATAATCATCTTTTCCATGGCTCTTGTAAGTGCCACATAAAGAACTCTAAGCTCCTCACCCATAAGCTCCGTACCAAGCTTATATTTTATAACATTTTGCTTTATGGAACTGTCTTTTATATTATGTTCACTGTCCACATACTGCACACCGAGTCCGAAGTCGTTATCTATTACAATGCCCTGTTTCAAGTCGGTCTTATTAAAGCTTCTGTTTGCATTTACAAGGAAACATACCGGGAACTCAAGCCCCTTTGACTTATGTATTGTCATAATCCTTACAATATCATCATTTTCAGAAAGTATTCCGGCTTCCCCGAAATCGTTGTCAAAGTCCTTAAGCTTTGCAATATATCTGATAAAGTTATAGAGTCCGCTGTATCCCGAGTTTCCGAAGGTTCCGGCCTTACTTATAAGCAACATCAAATTGGCCTTTCTGACCTGTCCGCCCGGCATTGCAGCTATTATATTCAAAAAGTCGGTTTTATTGTAAATATCCTGTAAAAGCGCCTGAATATTCATATATGTAGACTTTTTTCCATATTCGTCTAAAAATTCAATTGCTTTTCTTATTTTTTTCTTTGTAGCCTCTTCAATGCTTCCTTCACTTTCCTCAAATATGATTGCGTCCATCATTCTGATTTTTTTGGATTTTTCAATATTTTGCTTTTTCCTGTAATCGGATACAATATTTGCAAGCTCCAAATCAGTCATTCCTACAATCTCCGAGTTCAAAAATGCGGTCAAATCCACATCAGAGTAAGGATTATCCACAGCCGCCAATATGGCCAGTATCTTTCTAACCTCAAATGTTTTAAAATATCCTTTGTTGTTCTCTGCATATGCCGGAATATTTTCATCATTCAAAACCTTGGCTATACTCTCTCCGATACCGGCACGCACCAAAATCACTATGTCGCTGTACTTTAAATCTCTGCCGCAGTCCACCTTCAGCTCTTTTTTCAGCTCCTTGATTCTCTTTGCAATAGCTCTTGCTTCAAGCTCTATAGCAGATGTGTCATCTTCAATACTGCCCACATCCGTAAGCATTAACTCACTTACATACTCCTTGTCTCCCTCATCAAAGCTTGCTCCAAGATATAGCGCCGCATCATCATCATAATCAATGCCGCCTATATCCTCTTTCATTATCTTCTTAAATAAGACATTCGCACCGTCAAGCACGTTTTTTCTGCTTCTGAAATTCTTACTGAGAACAACTTTCTTTGCATCTTCATCATCAATACCGTCAAAACTTTTAAAAGTTTTATACTTTTCCATGAAAAGCTTTGGCGAAGCCTGCCTGAATCCATATATTGACTGCTTAACATCTCCTACCATAAAGACATTGTTCTTTTCTATCGCCTTTACTATAGCTTCCTGTAGGTAGTTTGAATCCTGATACTCGTCAATATATATTTCACTGAATTCTTTTTTATATGCCTCTGCAACTTTTGTAGGATTTTTATTCTCATCTACAAGTATACCAAGTGCCAAATGCTCTATATCTGAAAAGTCCACCAGATTTTTTTCTCTCTTTTTTTCATTAAAGAGTGAAATATACTTCTTTGTCAAATCCACCACAGCTCTTATCTTTGCCTTTTCACTTTGCTCTTCAAGCAAGACTCTGTCTTTGTCAAAGTCATAATCCTGTGCAAGCTTTGAAATATTATCTTTATACTTATCTCTGATTGCTTTGGCTCTTTCCCTTAAGTCTTTGTCTCCGCCCTTTGCAGCCTTAAGCTTGTCAAAGCTTACCAAGTTAAGCTTTTTTGAGAGTTCAAATATATCTGCCGCCTTTTTTACACCGCCGATACTTGAGCGCTCCTCCAATACATTATCCAGATATGAAGCCGGACCCTCTTCCTCATTACATATATCAATCATCTCATCAATATCTTGTAAAACGGAGTCCACACTCTTCATTATCTGATTGTATATATACTCCTGCCATTTATCATCGCTCTCATTCAATGAATCAAGCCACTCCAAAGGCCAAGGTTTGCTTACGGCAAATCTGTAAAGCTTTTCGATAAATTCTACGATACTCTTGTCTCCCTTACTGTTTGCAAAGGCGTCACTAAGTTCTATAAAATCCTTGCTTGCGGCTTCATACTCACTTTCCAAAAGTTCTTCCATAGTATCGGCCTTTAAAAGTGAGATTTCACTCTCATCCGCCACACAAAAAGCAGGGTCTATATCAATCTTATCAATATTTTCCCTTATTACTGAAAGGCAAAAGCTGTCTGTAGTCATTATCTTTGCCGAGGCCAAAAGTACGGACTGCTCCTTCAGTCTCTTAAACTCTACGGTATTTGTTTCATGCTTTTCCATCTCTTTTAACAAGGCATTATAGATTTTCTCCTTCATAGATGCCGCTGCGGCCCTTGTAAAAGTCATTACCAAAAGCGAGTCCACATCAATAGGATTGTCGTTATCCGTTATCTTTTTTATTATTCTTTCTACAAGTACCGCAGTCTTTCCGCTTCCGGCAGCGGCAGATACCAATATACTTCCCTTTTTTATATCAATTGCCGCCTGTTGTGCCTTCGTCCACATGCTCATTTTTCTCCATCATTTCCCAAATATCATCATCATTTATTTTCACCAAGTTGTTGTATGCAAATCCTTCTATTCCTTCATCAAATCCGCATATTGCACTGTACGGGCAGTAATCACAGCTTGACTTTCCCTTCCTTATTGAAGGTGTGACGCCGATACTGCCGCTTAAGATATTTTCAGCCGTGTTCTTTGCCGTTTGCCTTACATACTTTCTAAGTAAGTCTATCCTCTTTGTACTTGCAACACTTGATGTCTTTGAAATACTTCCGTCTTTTTTTAACATTACAGGTATAACATCACTGCTTGTTTCAATACTTTTATCCAGATGCTTTATTATATTAAAATCTGTATTGACTATACCCATAGGCTTTAACTTACTTAAGAAAGCGTTTTCTTTTTTCGCCTCATCTCTTGTAAGAAAAGGTGAGTCTATATGGTAGTAAAAAAATGCCGCCGGCAAAACTGCCTTACCCTCTTTTGTAAGCTGTTCCATCACCGCATCCAGATATATCACAAGCTGTAACGCCCTGCCGTAGAAAGGCATGTCAAGCTCCCACTTCATATTTCCGGTCTTGTAGTCAATTATTTTTACCAATGTCTTATCTTCATCAACATATGTATCTACTCTGTCTATCTTTCCTCTAAGATACATCTTTGCATTATTTTTCAGTTCAATATTCAAAGCTTCAAGATTATCACTTTCACCGAAACTTTTCTCGAAAAAACTCGGCTCAAAGTCGCCTGCCGCAAGCTGTTTTGAAAGTACAAGCATTGTAAGCTTTGTCATTCTTACAATCTTTTCAAGCTGATACTTTGACTTATTGCTCTCTTTAAATATGCTGTTTTTTTCGGAAACCATGTTTTCGTTTACAGCCTCATCAACCAGCGAGAAAAGGTCCGCTTCATCCATCTTTGCAATCACTTTATTTCTTGACTTTGCATACCTGAAGCATTTTTCAAGCATATCATGTACCAATGTACCTATATCCGACACTCCCAATGAATGTATCTGCCTTTCCCCCACTCCAAGCCCGTAGCTTATAAAATGCTCAAAAGGACATTCATTGTAGTTTTCAAGCCTTGTCACACTTACACGAAGTTCATCACCGAACAGTTCTCTTGCCGCACTCTCACCTATTCCGCTGTCCTTGTACACATACGTTGCAGCTGCTATAAGTCTTTTTATGAACTCTCTATCAAAGAATGTCGCAATATATCTTACAAAGTCTTCATCTGTTACTTCCTTTGCGCGAAGCCCTCTCAAATTTTCACTGAGATATTCCTTTGCTTCAAACCTTGAATATATATTCAGCTCTTTGCTTCTTTTTATCTCTATATCAGGGAATATCGACTTTACCATATTTATAAGTATTGACGGACGCAAAGACTTACCCTCAAAGTCCATACCTGCAAAACTTATAAACAGCTTGTCTGAAGGCTTTGTAAGCACCTGATACAGATAAAATCTGCCTGTATACAAATCCTCTCTGACTGTATCAGACAGATTAAAGCCCAAAGACTTAAGTTTTCTTTTTTCTCTGTCATTTATAAGTCCTCCCGAATCCTTGACTGTAGGCAGACTTCCGTCATTTGCGCCGCATACAAACAGTGCCTTTATGCTGCCAAGTCTGGTTCTTTTTAAGTCACCTATTACCACTCTGTCCACCCTGTCAGGTATCATTCCAAGCTTTATCTCTTCAAAACCTGTATGTAAGAGGTCATTTAATTCTTTTTTAGTCAGACTCTCACCTTCAAGTACAAGCTCCAATCTGTCAAACAGACTGATAACCTCGTCAAATATTCCCTCATACTCTCTAGCTCTTTTAAAGTCACCTTTTTCTTCAAGTGATAACTTTATCTCTTCAAGCTTTTCTTCTATATTCTCTTTTGTAAATATCTCTCTGAAAGCATCCAGGGCATCCTTTATGCTTACCTTGCTCTTACTTATTGCCGTATAAAGTGTATCAAGCTTACAAAGAGCAAAGTCCTTGAACTCATCTATCTCTTTTAGTTCAGTTTCACTAAAACTTTTCGGCAAATATGTGAATTCCGAATGCAGTCTTTTATATCCCTTTATTCCCGTCTCAAGCAAATAATTATCAAGCAGTGATACAAGCCTTTTATCAAAATGTAAAAGCCCGAGTCTTAAAAATCTGTTTACCGCATCATATGAAAAATTCTCACTTATAACTCCAATGCAGGCATTGATAAACTCCACCAACTCATTGTTGTCAACATCCATCTTCTCATCCAAATAGTAGGGAATCTCAAGCTGATGAAATCTGTTTATCAGTGCATCGGACACATCCTCAAGGTCGCCGTAAATTATCGCAATATCCCTGTATCTATAGTCATTATCCTTTACAAGACCAAGTATTTTATTGGCAACAAAATCTATCTCATCCAAAGGATTCATACAGTAATTTATCTCAATATCAGAGACTTCTTTTGATTTTTTTCCGTCATATCTGAGGAAATGCTCTTCAAAAAATCCGAGATCTTTTGAATTCTTAAATCTGTGTACCGCTCCCGTATTCAGATTTATATCAGGCAATCTCTTTATATTCTCCTTCTTTGCCATCTCATTTATCTGTGAAATCATCTTACCGCTGATAAAAAAAAGGTCGCTCTCTGAAAGTCTTATATCCGGATTAACTCCCTTACCCAAAGTTACACTGAATCTAAGCTCTGCAGCCACCTTCATAAGGTTTGAAATTATTCTGTTTTGAATAGGTGTAAAGCCTGTGTAACCGTCAAATAAGATAACACTGTCCCTTAATAATTCACTGTTTGCTATATTTTCATTCAAAATATCAAGTATCTGCTCGTTTGTGAAATATTTTCCGGCAATATATTCCTCAAATCCTGTCTTTAAATTATATATATCCTCAAGTTTTATCTTAAGAAGTGAGTCCACCTCACTGTTGTTTACCTGCTCTCTTATAAAGTCGTCACTGATATCATACTGCATAAACTCTGAAATAAGCGACTTTATACTGTCAATAAATCCCGCCTTTTGAAACTGCTTTTTCCACGCTTTAAGTTCTACCTTGTTTGCAATTCTTCTAAGTATAAGCGCCTTGTCAAGTTCATCCAAAACCTCTGGATTTTCTATATCAAGTTCTTCAAATATTCTGTAAGCAAGCCTGTTAAAACTGAGCACATCTATATTGTTTACTGCATGATTAGGATGCATCTGCACTATATCTTTTTGAGTCTGCATCGTAAACTGCTCAGGTACTATAATAAAAAACTTTTTATCCAAGTTTTTTACAGCCTCGTCTATAATATCCTTAAAAGCCCTGTAGGTCTTTCCCACACCTGAGGCGCCAAAATAAAATCTGTATCCCATCTCTCTCCTAAAATATGTAGAATGGCAGCTCCCGAAAGGAAACTGCCATATATTTATTGCAAATGCTTTGCAATCTCATGTATAAACTCTTCACTGTTTAAAACTGTTATATTCTCCAATGTTGATATTGCACCCAGGTCTCCTGTCATCTTGCCGGACTCTATAGTATCAATTGTAGCCTTCTCAAGTCTGTTTGCAAAGTCAGTCAAATCAGGAAGATTATCAAGTTCTCCTCTTTTTCTTAGTGCACCGCTCCATGCAAATATGGTTGCAACCGAATTGGAAGATGTAGGCTCACCCTTCAGATACTTGTAATAATGTCTCTGAACGGTACCGTGTGCCGCCTCATACTCATAACAGCCGTCAGGGGAAACCAGTACCGAAGTCATCATAGCCAGTGAACCGAAAGCGGATGAAAGCATATCGCTCATAACATCTCCGTCATAGTTCTTGCAAGCCCAGATAAATCCGCCCTCCGACTTCATAACTCTTGCCACCGCATCGTCTATAAGCGTATAGAAATATGTAATTCCCTCCTTTTCAAACTTCTCCTTGTACTCTACATTGTATATATCTTCAAAGATATCTTTAAATGTATGGTCATACTTCTTTGATATGGTATCCTTTGTAGCAAACCACAAATCCTCCTTTTGACTTAGAGCATATTCAAAGCAGGCTTTTGCAAAACTTTCAATGGAAGAATCCAGATTGTGAACTCCCTGTGCAATTCCTGCACCCTTAAACTCATGTATCAGACTTCTTGTCTCATTGCCTTCACTGTCTGTGTACACAAGTTCAACCTTACCCGGCCCGTCAATAATCATCTCCGTGTTTTTGTATACATCACCATAGGCATGACGGGCAATGGTTATAGGCTTTTTCCATGTTCTGACATTCGGCTCAATACCCTTTACCAATATAGGTTTTCTGAACACTGTACCGTCTAAGATAGCTCTGATAGTACCGTTCGGAGATTTCCACATCTCCTTTAAGTCATATTCTTTTACTCTGGCGGCATTCGGAGTAATGGTAGCACATTTTACAGCCACACCGAGCCTCTTTGTAGCATTGGCGGACTCTACAGTTACCTTATCATCAGTCTCATCTCTGTGCTTTAATCCAAGGTCATAGTATTCACTCTTTAAATCCACAAAAGGAAGTATGAGTTCATCTTTTATCATCTTCCACAGGATTCTTGTCATCTCATCTCCATCCATCTCAACAAGTGGAGTAATCATCTGTATCTTTGCCATATTTACCTCTATAATTTACTTGGTACAATCTCAATCCAATATCCGTCAGGGTCGTTTATAAAATAAATACCCATATCAGGGTTTTCATAGCATATAACACCCATCTTCTCATGAAGCTCATGAGCCGCCTTCATATCCTCTGTAGCCATAGCAAGGTGATACTCAAGTTCTCCGAGATTATATGGATCTTTTCTATCTCTTAAGTATGTAAGCTCAAGCTCAAAGCCTGTCTTTTTATCTCCAAGATATACTAAAGTAAATGAACCGTCCTGTGCATCTTTTCTTCTTACAGGCTCAAGTCCGAGTGCTTCTCTATAAAACTTCAAACTTCTTTCCAAATCAAGGACGTTAAAATTAAAATGTGCAAATGAAAAATTCAAAAGAGTCTCCTTTCAAAAATACACCCTGTATACACAGGGCGTAAACCATTATTTTCCTATAACTGCTTTTCCACCCATATAAGGTCTTAAAACCTCAGGTATTCTGATGCTTCCATCCTCATTGAGATTGTTCTCAAGGAATGCGATAAGCATACGAGGCGGTGCTACAACAGTATTGTTAAGTGTATGTGCAAAGTACTTGTTGCCGTCGGCATCCTTTACTCTGATTCTAAGTCTTCTCGCCTGTGCATCCCCGAGGTTTGAACAGCTTCCTACCTCAAAGTACTTTTTCTGTCTTGGTGACCATGCTTCAACATCACATGACTTTACCTTAAGATCCGCCAAATCACCTGAACAGCACTCAAGCGTTCTTACAGGAATATCCATTGATCTGAAAAGATCTACAGTATTTTGCCACAGTTTGTCATACCACATCTTTGACTCTTCAGGCTTACAAACAACTATCATCTCCTGCTTCTCAAACTGGTGGATACGATAGACACCTCTCTCCTCGATACCGTGAGCTCCCTTCTCTTTTCTAAAGCAAGGTGAGTAAGATGTAAGTGTGTATGGAAGCTTAGCCTCATCATTCATAGTATCAATGAATTTTCCGATCATTGAATGCTCGCTTGTACCTATAAGATAAAGATCCTCTCCTTCAATCTTATACATCATGGCATCCATCTCGGCAAAGCTCATTACTCCTGTTACCACTTCGGATCTGATCATAAAAGGAGGTACACAGTATGTAAATCCTCTGTCAATCATAAAATCTCTTGCATATGAGATTACCGCAGAATGAAGTCTTGCTATATCTCCCATGAGATAATAGAATCCGTTTCCTGCAACCTTTCTTGCACTGTCAAGGTCGATTCCGTTCAGTTTTTCCATTATATCCGTATGATAAGGTATCTCAAAATCAGGAACAAAAGGCTCACCGAACTTTTCGATTTCTACATTCTCACTGTCATCCTTGCCTATCGGTACACTTGGGTCTATAATGTTCGGAATGGTCATCATATCCTTTTTGATCTTCTCTTCAAGCTCTGCTTCAACAGGCTCAAGCTTTGAAAGCTGCTCTCCAAGGCTTACTACAGATGCCTTTACCTGCTCAGCCTCTTCTTTCTTGCCCTGTGCCATAAGTGTACCGATTTCTTTTGAAATCTTGTTTCGCTTTGATCTAAGCTCATCAGCCTCTACTTTTGTCTTTCTGAGCTTCTCATCAAGCTCGATAACCTCATCAACTAACGGGAGTTTGAAATCCTGAAATTTATTCTTGATATTCTGTCTTACGACATCCGGATTTTCTCTTAAAAACTTAATGTCAATCATGGCTTCCCCTTCTTCTACATATCTGTTACTTATTTAGACGATATCTGACGATATCCCATATGAAAAAAGTATACATCAAATAAGCTTTTATGTCTATTCCAAGTTGGAAGCAAGTTGACTGTGATATAGACTTGATAAACCTTTTTCCATATTGTATTATTCATTCATTATAGAAACGGAGGTTTTCATGGATACAATAAAAGAATTCAAAAGAATTATGGACACGCAGACTGAACTTGCTTTAACAACTATAGGAACAGACGGCACTCCGAATGTAAGAATAGTCAACTATTATTTTAATACTGAAAATAATGTCCTATACTTTACGACATTTAAAGACAATGAAAAAGTACATGAAATGGAACAAAACCGAAACGTCGCCTTTACAACAATCCCCAAAAAAGGCAATGAGCATATAAAGGCAAGAGGAATCGCCCTAAGAAGCAAAAAAACTGTTTTTGATTTGGCGGATTGCTTTTGTGACAAGATACCCGGTTATAAAAACACTATAGACTTTGCCGGAGATTCATTGATATTATATGAAATACACTTTAAAACAGCCACTGTTACTTTAGATTTGTCCGATATTCAAACAATTACATTATAAAAGAGGGGCTGACCGCTCTCAGCCCCCTTTTTTATGCTGTTGTCCACAATCGTTCGTATAATGAAACTATATTATTCCCCGAACTGCTTTAAACCGTCACTTACCTGATGCTCATATAATTTATCGCGACCACTTATAAGATTCTTGTACATTTCATTACCGTCTGTATATCCTCTTGTTGTATCCCAAGTGTTTGGAAGCATCAAAAAGTTAAGAGCAACATCCGATCTGTTTGCCGTTAAAAAGTCCTCATCACTTAATTTCATTACATAGGTATATTCCACCGGATAATAAATGGTAGTAGTCGGGAATTTACCGTTGGCATCTGATAAATTTGCAGAGAACACTACATAGTATATATTTGTACCGTTGAACTGTTCCTTATCATTTGAAGTATACAGCAAATCCTCTCCTAGAAACTGTATATCGGATACCTGCATATTCGGTTTATAATCCTTGACAATGTAAGCATCCAGAGTAAGTCTTGCCTGATCCTGTAACGACTTTCTGTACTCATCCGTCATATCCGCTTGACTCGAAGCTTATATACTTGTTCAAATCAATTACTTTACCTGAATTCATAGCGAATGCAACTATCACTATAATAAACAGAACCGCTACGGCACCTGACGCACCGAAAATAATATTCTTCGATAATTTTTTCGGACTTCCCGGACTACCTGTAGGATTAGATACCTTATATTCGGTGTTACTTTGGCTTTGCTGCATATTCACGCTCTCAAGGGCAGCACCACAACTCTCACAAAACTTTGCTCCGTCAGCATTCATAGAACCACAATTTTTACAACGCATGTCAAACCCTCCTGTGATATTTATTGTTGCTAATATCATACTATAAATTGTCTGTTTTTTTAATCTAATTATACTTTTCTAACAATAATATTTTTATTACTATGTGAGTTTATTCTACATTATATATAATTATTGTGAAATTCTTAATATTTATTAAGGTTGATTTAATGCGCATTTTAATGTATAATATATCTTGGAGGTGTATCGAAGCGGTCATAACGAGCCTGACTCGAAATCAGGTTGTCAATTTTTCGTGGCACGAGAGTTCGAATCTCTTCGCCTCCGTGAAATTTAAAAAGCTCCTATTTAAGGGAGCTTTTTTATTTTGCCCATATACTGGGTAGCTATTCTGTTTTCCGGATGTACATCGCTCATATATATTACAGCTAAGAATATCCATTCTAAAGGCTTCATCATAATATATATAATATCTGCAATCCATTTGCTCTTTATAAGCCTTGCAATGGGAAAGCCGTAGCGGTCATATACTCCCCTCACAAGTATATGGAAGCGAGGTGTTTTTTCCTCTAAAATCTGTTCAAAGGCATTTGCTATGCAGAGCTGCCTGTTTACTATAACCTCGTGACCATGACGGATTCCTCTTCTTACAGGTTTTACCACTTTTCTGTGCCCGCCTGCCGCTACGGTACAAAGATAATGCTCATCATAATAAATATTTTGAGGTGCTTCCTTTAGTGACAATGTCCAATCTGCAGTTTCAGTCCATGCCTTTATAACGGAATCCGGTGCCTGACCGAAAAGTAATAATATACCTATAATGATTCCAAGCAACGGCAGCATAAGAATAAGGGCATATATAGGCCAAAATTTTGAATTTGACAGTATCTTATCTAAAAAATTTAAAGTTAAATTATTTTGTATCTTTTCTCTTTCCATCTCAAGTTCATTCCACTCATGAACCTTACAAAGAACTGTTCTTGCTATAATGCAAGCAATACAAAAAGGATAAATCAATAGGTATAAATCAGAATATCTATCTACCATTCCACTACTACCAAATACCTGTACAGTGAAAACAACTATTACAACTAACCAAATATACATAGCAGATATTGAAAATACTGCAAGTAAAGGCGGTGTTTTTTTTAGTGAACAAATTCTCAGATAGTAATATCCGATAAGACCTATAAAGCATAGTACACAAATTGTGAGTCCCGCTCCTGTGAAGATAGGTGTATGTGTTTCTGAATTTGTCAGCACTTCACTCCAGTCAGACCCTGTTGCATCTTTTACTACTGCAATATAAAGTCCTTCTAAAATAAATCCGTACCAAATCACTATTTGATCAAAAAATATTCCGGATTCTAAAAGCCTATTTTTTGCCTCATAAAAAAGCAATATTACCTGATATATAGCCAATATAATCGGGTATACATATATCGCAGCAATAAAGCCCCCTAAAAAAAGCGAAGACATTACATAATCGGTTACAATATCTATGACTGAGTCATACATAGATTTTGTATCTACACAAGAGATGAAATTGGGTACTGCTACAATCAGTACTCCAATTATATAGCTTATAATAATACTTGTTAGTATTTTATGTTTTTTCATATTTCAAAGCCTCCTTACGTTGCTTTAAATTACAAAAGTCTTTCTTATACCTAATTTATTGCACATATCACATTACTTTAGTCACATCTTCCTATAATTGTTCCGCCGCCAAGTACAAGTCCGCTTTCACCATACAGTACAACCGCCTGTCCCGGTGTGATTGCTCTTACCTTTTCATCAAAGTCTATTCTTATCCTGTCTTCTCCAAGTACCTTTACTGTGCAGTGTTCACCCTTATGTGAATATCTTATCTTTCCTACAGCTCTCATACCGTCATAAAACTTCTCAACCGCCATGGCATTCAATTTGTCGGCTTCCAGACTGTACCCGAAAACATCCTCATTTTCACCTATTACAACTTCATTTGTCTCAGGTCTTATCTCTGTAACAAATATAGGATGTCCAAGCGCTATACCAAGTCACTTGTTATACGAATCACAAATATTTTATACTTAATACCAATCTAATATTTACATTATATTTTTATTAACTATTTAATCTTATTTCCAATTCGTTAATAAACTTTTTAAAACTTGGAGAAGTATTTCTATTTAATTCCAGTGTTTTTCCGATTCTTTCAGCCCATTCAAGCTTTGCCTCTCCAATTAAATGATATGAACCTGATGCTTTTCTTTTTAGATTTTTTAATCCTCCAGGATATATCATGTTTGCAAGAACTTCCCATGTGTCATCTATACTATCCTGCATGTAGTCTCTTGCAGCATTCTTATTAGAATTAGGATATGCTTTTTCTATTGCTTCCTTATCTCCTAATAACCACGCCTCCATCTCTTTAACTGCTATACAAATAGCATAATCTGTAGATTTTATTTTCTTACTTGCTAAATCTTTAAGTTGCTTACTAAACTCTTCTGTATTTCTTTTATCATTATCCAAAATGAGTATGATAACTGCACCAGGTAAGCTTGACAACACCTTATCAAAAGCTTCAAAATACATTGGTAAATCATTCAGTAATTTACCTGTCTTACGTTCTATAACAGTCTTTCCTTCTGTTGGTAAATGGCCAACTCCTCTAAATGATTTTATTTTATAGCTAATTTCATTTTCTGGATGAATATATTTAAATTTTTCCATGACATGATTAACCAATATTTCAGTTGACATATCTTCTATCAAAAACTGAATATGCATAGTAACACCCCTTTATCCAAAGTATTGACTGTACCACATATCACCAAGTTCAACACCTTCTTTTGAAAGTTCTTTAACAAACTCATACTCTGATGCACGTTTTGCCGTAGAAAACCCATTTTTATCCTTATATAGCACCCATACTTCATCTGGATAAAGTGAATTCACAAAAAAGGGGCTATGTGTTGTTACAAACAGTTGTTTCGCATAACCATTTCCTACACTTTTCTTCATCTCTTCTGCAAGTTTAGCAAGGTAATGATGATATAATCCATTTTCTGGTTCCTCTATAAAAACGAGCTGCCTTGGATTTCTCTCATGTAATAAAAGATAGTATGCAAATAATTTTAATGTACCATCAGACATACGTGGTGAAAAAAAAGGATTTTTAAATCCTTCTTCCCAAAATCTTAGTGTAATTTGTCCATTGGCTAATTTTAAAGGTTCAATTTTTTGAATTCCCGGTAACTTACCCTGAATTTCTTTTAATACCTTTTCAAAAACACTCCTATTCTCACGATACATATATTGGGCAACATTATTAATATTACTACCGATTCTATCTAAATAAGGCGTAGGTGCTGAAGTTTGAATTCTCCTAGCTTCATCTGGTGAAAAGTAACATAGATACCAACTCTTAAGAAATTGTAAAAACTTTTCAATTCTATTATACTGCTTCATCGCACCTAATGTCACAATACCCGGCTTTCTAATATCTGTCAATTCCACTTCTCGCTTTTCACCTGTAACTTGTCCGTTATCATCCTGCCCTCCTTCTGTCCCTTCAAAAGCATATCCCTTACCACTTTGCAAATGTAAAAAAGAACGTGGCCACCCTCTCTTTTCAACCCTTTGTCTTAACCTTTCTTCCTTCACGTATGGTCTACCCATGTCATCTACATCTATATCAAGTTGATATGTGATTGGCTTAGTCTTGCTTGCCTCCCTATAGTATATCTCAAAAGATATAGAACTCTCAGCTCCTTGTGAAATAATATTATCATATCCACCACGATTACCCGCATCACACGCTGATTCTACTCCAATCTCTAAGCAATCTGCTATAAACCCAAATACATCTGCCAAAGTACTTTTCCCATTTCCACTTGGTCCTATAATAGCAACAAGGCTTCCAAGTGCCTTTTCACTCTGATGAGTCCTTGTTTTTCCAAGTATTACATTTTTTAAAGGTCCAAAATTCTTTATCTCTATTCCTTCTATCTTTCCCATTACTTTTCTCCAATAAATTTTACATAGTTTATATCTATAATTTATAATATTTAAAATCATGTTTTTTTTTTATAATACTATTAGTTATTGTTCCGCCACCAAGTACAAGTCCGCTCTCATCATACAGTACAACCGCCTGTCCCGGTGTAATTGCTCTTACCTTTTCATCAAAGTCTATTCTTATCCTGTCTTCTCCGAGTACCTTTACTGTGCAGTGTTCACCCTTATGTGAATATCTTATCTTTCCTACAGCTCTCATACCGTCATAAAACTTCTCAACCGCCATGGCATTCAATTTGTCGGCTTCCAGACTGTACCCGAAAACATCCTCATTTTCACCTATTACAACTTCATTTGTCTCAGGTCTTATCTCTGTAACAAATATAGGATGTCCAAGCGCTATACCAAGTCCTTTTCTTTGTCCGATGGTGTAGTGAAGGATTCCCTTATGCTTCCCAAGTATCTCTCCGTCAGCTGTCACAAAGTTTCCCTCAGGCATCTTTTTGCCTATTTCATTTTCTACAAATGAGGCATAGTCATTGTCTGAAACAAAGCATATCTCCTGACTGTCAGGCTTATTTGCCACTCTGAGGTTGAACTTCTTTGCAATCTCTCTTATCTCATCCTTTTCATAATCTCCCACAGGCATCAATGTTCTTGAAAGCTGCTCCTGTGTAAGATTATAAAGTGCATAGGTCTGATCCTTGGCACTTGTCTTTGATGTTCTGAGTGCATATCTTCCGTTTTCAAGCTTTTCTATTCTTGCATAATGCCCTGTGGCAATATAATCCGCCCCAAGCATCATACTCCTCTCTAAAAGAGATTCCCATTTTACATATCTGTTGCAGGCTATACATGGATTAGGTGTCCTTGCCTGTACATATTCATTTACGAAATAATCTATTACCTTATCTTTAAATTCATCTCTGAAATTCATTACATAATAAGGTATGCCGATATCTCTTGCCACCCTTCTGGCATCATCCACCGCTGAAAGGCCGCAACAGCCTCCACTGCCGGACATATCCTCTTCATCTTCACTTTGCCATATCTGCATAGTCACACCTGTGACATCATATCCGGCTTCTTTTAAAAGATAGGCTGCCACTGAAGAGTCCACTCCACCCGACATACCTACCACTACTTTTTTCTTTTCCATATATTCTCCAAAAATTTTATTAAAGTCTATAACAGACAGTATATCATATACTTATTTGATTTGTATCATTGTACTATAAAGTCTTCGGATCAAGATCATACCAGTTCCCCAACCATATTTCTTTTTCATACATCCTGTCAATATCTTCTTTTGTATATAGGTAATCCAACTCACCTTCAAATATATCATCCGGAAACAGTTTGAAATACTCATGTAAAAAATTTAAATACATAAAGCCTCTATCACCGTACCCCTCAATATATATGTATCTGTAGTAATCTGTCTTTTGTCCTGAAGCATCTTCTACTGTATAATTTGAAAATCCATCTTCTATTATATGAACATACATAACCGCCCATGAAGAGGCGTCATCCAAATACCATCTGAAATCATCATCGTAATCCGGTTTATTTACGGAAAACATATAATAGTCCCCATGATCATATAAAGATTCCGAAGTAAACCCTCTTGACATCAGTATATTTACAATATCTTTTATGTCTCTACAACTGTTATCATCTTTTCTTCTTAAAATTCCTACATCTCCTGCCATGGTACCTACTAAAATCTATCCCTTTCTCTTTTCTTAAATATCCATTTTTCGTTTTTATCCTTATTATTAAATATTTCATCAATCTGTGATTTTGTAAAGAAACAACCGTTATCAATATAGAAAATATCCTCCGAAAACTTATTTAGATATTTATGTACTATTTCAAGCACCTGCATCTCTTTTCCGATAAGATCTGTAATCCTAAAATATGTCTCAAAGCCCATCTGTTTTATTTCATCTGTAGGGATATCTGTCATCTCAGTGTTACAATATATTTCAATAATCTTTTTATTATTACATTTTGCATATAAAATATTGTAACTCTCTCTTTTTATATTTACTATATTTTTGCAATGTGATTTTTTTAAAGTTCTTATTACCCTATAAGCCGTGCCGAATTTTGAATTTTTCCTTTTACCGATTATCCTTCCCTCATACCTTAATTCAACACTCATCTCTCCCCTATGTCTTGTATCCATTATATTTCCCATACCGCCCATATAAGATACCGTTGTTGCTAAAAGTATATTTATATATTCAGATATACTTTTGATACTGTATAGTGGTCTATACATCCAGTTTTTATCATGTTTTCCGTTATAAATACTGTCTATCATCGCTTTATTATAATATCTCCCATTATCCACATAAAAGATATCATTGGGGTTCTCCTCTAAATATCTGTGCAACAATTCAAGAATAATCAGTTCTTTCCCATATATATTTGAAAAACGATAATATGTCTCAAGCCCCAGTTCATTTGCTCTTTCAGTCGGTATTTCAAAATTTCTTTCATAACTGTACACCTCTATCATATGCTCTGCATCATGAAAGAACAAAATATCATTTTCCTCTTTCATATATGATATACTGTACTCATATTTATCAAAGGAAAATCTCATACTGTAGCCCATATCAATAAGAATATTATATACCGTATATGCTGTCTGTATCTTATTAACACCGGCTTTACCAAGTATTCTACCCTCAAATCTCATAATCACCTCTATATCATTGTTCATTCGGATCTGTATATATCCATTCGGCAGTCCGGTCTTTTTTATTATAAATCTTATCTATATCAGCTTTAGTATAAAAATATTTATCCTTTGAATAACAGTTCCAAAGTACATCCTCAGGTACAAGTTTAAAATATTCATGAAAAAAATTTAAAAGCATAAAATTTCAACGCTCCAGCCCATATATCACCTCTTTTTAAATATAGGATTTTTATACAATACTCATATTATACTTGTCAATTCAAATTCAATCATTTACTATTTTATTGTTAATACTATTTATAATTAAAGAACAGGAGCACTATGATATATATGGACAACGCCTCTACCACTGTTGTGGATAAGGATGCTTTTGATATAGCAAAAAAATATTTATTTGAAAACTATGCAAATCCTTCATCAAGCTATTCTATAGCAAATGATGTAAAGGCCGATATGGAAGATGCCAGAGAGATGATTGCAGATATCCTCGGTGCAAGATATAATGAGATCTATTTTACCTCAGGCGGCAGCGAATCAAATAATTGGGCAATATTAAAATCATGTGAACTTACGGAAAATAAAGGAAAGCATATCATAAGTTCAAAGATCGAGCATCATTCCGTACTTCATACACTCTCTTATCTTGAAAAAAAAGGATATGAAGTCACTTATCTAAATACCGACGAAAAAGGGATTATTGATATAAATGAGCTTAAGTCTGCTATCCGAGAGGATACAGTCCTTATAAGCATAATGTTTGCAAATAATGAAATAGGCACTATAGAGCCGATTAAAGAAATCGGAAAGCTTGCCCGTGAGCACAATATCTTATTCCACACCGATGCGGTACAGGCTGTAGGCCATCTTCCTATTGATGTGAATGAGCTGAATATAGACTTACTCAGTGCAAGCGGACATAAATTCCACTCACCGAAGGGTGTCGGATTTTTATATATAAGAAGCGGTATCAAGCTTACATCTTTAATACATGGAGGCAGTCAGGAAAGAAATCGCAGAGCGGGTACGGAAAATACCTTTGGAATAGTGGCAATGGCAAATGCTATGAAAAACTGCTATGAACATCTAAAAGAAGACAATATACAGATGCAGACGCTAAGAGATGAACTACTATCACTGATACTTAAAAATATAGAAGGTTCACATCTAAATGGGTGTATGCACAACAGGCTTAGCAACAATATAAATATATATTTTGAAAATATCAACGGTGAATTACTTTTAATCCTGTTAAATCAAAATGGGGTCTGTGCCTCACTTGGTTCTGCCTGTACCACCGGTAGCATAGACCCTTCACATGTAATAATGGCTATTTCAAATGATAAAAAAAGAGCCTCATCATCACTTAGACTTACATTAAGTAAGTACACAACCAAAGATGAGGTGAATACTACATTTGAAGTACTAAAAAAATGTATAAATCAGCTTAGAAAATAAAAAATATCCAACAGCACCCTATGTTGGATATTTTATTTAGTTTATTTTTTCATGTTTTCTATATTATTGTTTAAAATCCAGCTAATATAATCTCCTCTTCTTCTGTCCAAACAGGCTGTAACCATAGTAATTGGGCATTTATATGTCTCTCCAATATAAGACGGATCTGTAAGTACCGGTAGCTTATAATATACATTTTTAGGATTATCCATAATCATATACCATTTTCCGCCTATATGTTTTCTAAACACCTCACCAACATAAACTCCGCATAAATCAAGTATATTATAAGTATTATTATATAATGTCTTATCTTCTATAATCTCACTTATCTTTTCATACTTTTTAAGCAACCAATCTTCCAAAGCATTTAGACTATCTATAGAATAATCTAAACATAGATTGTTTTCATTTGCAAACTCATTTGTAAAGTAATCCATCTTATCCGATATAAAAAATATCCAATTGTCAAAATCTTCTTTTGTATACGCCATATGCTTACCTCTTCAAACTCATATTATTAGTACAAAGCTATACTACCACTTATCTATTATCGCACACTTTCTTTACAGTCTTTATAAGTCTTTCCATAAGTCCTACTCTATTAAGTACTGTAATTAGATAATATCCATCCACATAGTCATAGATTTTACCTGCTATATCCTTTGACATAGATAGGGCTATCTCTTCTGCTTCTTCTCTAGCTTTGCCCACATATTTTTCTACAATATCATCAGTGATATGTATACCATTTACTTCACTTTGCATATATCTGGCATTTCGCTCACTAACTATTGGTATTATACCACCCATAATCTTTATGTCTAGGCTTTCTCTTGCTACTTTCAAATTTTCAATAGCCCTGTCAGTCAGTACCGGCTGTGTAAAAAGTACCTTTACACCGTTTTCCTGTTTTCTGACAGCTTTCTTTAGCTCCGCACTGAAGTTCCTCGAGTTTACATTCAATGCACCGCAGATATTCATTGGACTTTCAAATAAATCATTATTTAAAGAATTGATAAAGTTTGCAAACTTCACCGAATTAAACTCAAATACGGATCTTATCTCATCTCTTTGAGCATTCGGTATCGGATCTCCTGTGATTACAAGTACATTGTCAACTCCCATTGCATTGGCACCCAGCAGCAGTCCTCTTGAAGCGTTTACATTCCTGTCTCTGCAAGTCATATGCGGAAGTACATCAAAGTCAAGCTCATTTCTTACTTTGCAGGCAAGCAGGCAGCTGTCCATTCTGGCTCTGGCTATAGGATTATCCGCAATAGTAATGATATCCGCACCTGCCGCCTTTATCTTTTTTGCATTGTCCATAAACTTTGTAATATTTGTATCTATAGGTGAGTCAAGTTCCACCGCTATAGGCTTTTGACCGAGATCAAGTTTTTCTTTGAATCTGTTGACTCTTATATTCTGTGCGGTACTTTTTTCAGACTTTACCGCTCTTCTCGGCTTTATAAGTTTACCGCTCATACTCTTTTTTAACAGTTCTATATGCTTAGGTGTGGTTCCGCAGCAACCGCCTACAATATTTACACCCATCTCAAGAATGTCCTCTATCTGATTTGCAAAATAGTTGGCAAGTGAACTGTAGTAAACTCTGTCATCTCTGACTACAGGATAGCCTGCATTCGGCTTTGCAAAAAGATAAAGTCCCTTTGTATCCACATCCTTTAAAAGTTTTGCCATATGATTGGCTCCGGATACACAGTTAAGTCCCACCGCATCAAAAACGCCTGAGTTTGTAATCTCTGCAAACAATGACTTATATTGATATCCTTCACTTGAATATCCGTCAGGCATAACCGCAAATGAGGCTGTTATAAAAGCGTCACTGCATTTTTCTTTGATATACTCGGCACTTAGTACCATTCCGCTTGTACTGCTTCTTGTCTCAAACAGAAAATTCTTTACTCCCTTTTCCAAGAAAATATCTATCAAAACCTTGTACTCTTCAAATGCAAGTTCACTGCTGCCTGTATGTATCAGTCCTATATCCGCAAAGACATATGCTCTGTCCTTTGCGGCCTCGTTTGCAATATCAATTCCTGCAACGACCACCTCTTTTTGTAAGTTTCTGTCTCCGTTGAACACATCAATACCTACAGAAAAAGTATTTGTAAGTATTGCCTTTGCCCCGGCGTCAATATATTCATTATGAATACCCTTTATAAGCTCCGGATTTTTTATATTGGCAAGTTCACAGCCTATTCCGTCATCCGTAAGCTCATCATAGTATGTTCCCATTGCTCCGTCAAAGAGCAAAACATTGTTCTTTAAATAGTCTCTAAT
>NZ_DBHIEQ010000002.1:62650-96184 GCF_057250505.1 Lachnoanaerobaculum sp.
TACTCTCTAATATTTTCCATAATTTATCATCCTAAAACTGTCTTTGCTATATCAACCGAACTTCTGGCATCAGGTGCATAGAAATCCGCTCCCATCTCATCCGCATATTCTTTTGTAAGTACCGCACCGCCTACCCAAACTTTACAGTCATCAGATACCTTTCTGATTTCTTCAATAGTCTTTTTCATTGCAGGCAATGTGGTAGTCATAAGTGCTGAAAGTCCTACAAGCTTTACATTCTCTCTGACTACGGTATCCACCACATTTTTGATATCAACATCTCTTCCAAGGTCAATCATTCTGTAGCCGTAGTTTTCAAGGATTACCTTTACTATATTCTTTCCGATATCGTGGATATCACCCTTTACGGTACATACCACAATCTTACCCTTGCTGACATTGTGCTCGCCTTTGTTTGCTATTCTTTCTTTAATAAGCTCAAATGCCGAGCTTGCAGCATTGGCGGCATTGATAAGCTGCGGCAGGAATATTACCTGCTTTTCATATAAATCTCCCACAGTATCAAGTGCAGGTATAAGATACTCGTTGATTATCTCAAGTTCACCCTTTGTCTCCAAAAGCTTCTTTGCGTTATTGTAAGTCTCTTCCTTAAGTCCCTTCAATATGGCATCTTCCACCATCTCTTTTGTAACTTCTCCGGTATTTGAGACTGTTACCACCTTTGTCTCGGTTTTTACGGTAGCAAACCTTTCAATATACTTTACAGAGTCCTTATCCTCTCCTGAAAGCACCTTATATGAGTATATTGCATCCATTATGCCTTCAATATTCGGGTTCACTATAGGCAAATCAAGTCCTGCATACATTGCCTGTATAAGGAAATTCTCAGTGATATGACTTCTTGCAGGAAGTCCGAAAGAAATATTGCTGACACCAAGAGTCGTGTGCAGTCCGAGGTCATTTGTCACCATTCTTACGGCCTCAAGAGTCTCTCTCGCCTGATCCTGCTGTGCAGAAACTGTAAGTGTAAGGCAGTCAATGATAACATCTTCTTTCTTCAGACCGTATTCAAGGCACCTTTTTAGTATATGACTTGCATTGTCTACTCTTTGTTTTGCGGTAGTAGGAAGTCCGTTCTCATTAAGTGCAAGACCTATCACGGCAGCACCGTATTTCTTTACAATAGGAAGTATGAGGTCAAGTCTTTCATCCTCCGCATTTACCGAGTTTACTATCGCTCTGCCGTTGTATACACGAAGTCCGGCTTCTATTGCCTCAGGATTTGATGAATCTATCTGCAGCGGAATATTGACAACCGACTGTACCGCCTTTACAGCCTCTATCATAAGTGCAACTTCATCACCGCCCGGAACACCAACATTTATATCAAGTATATCCGCACCTGATTCCTCTTCTTCTATAGCCACCTTGCAGATATATTCCATCTCATGGTTTAAAAGCGCTTCCTGAAATCTTTTCTTTCCCGTAGGATTCAATCTCTCACCTACAACTCTTACACCGTTAAGCTCCACCATCTCATTTGCCGAGCATATACCTGTCTTTACCTTAACGCTTTTACCCTCTTTGACCTCTGTAGCATCAAGCTCTGACTTAAGCTCCTTTATAAAATCAGGCGCCGTACCGCAGCAACCGCCTGCATATGATATACCCAAACTTTTATACTTAGCCATAAGCTTTGCAAAATCGGCTGCATGAAGGTCATACTCTCCTGTAGAAGGATTCGGAAGTCCGGCATTAGGCTTTATTATAATAGGCAATGTCGTCCATTCCTTAAGCTTTGCGGCAAGAGGCAATATCTCCTTAGGTCCCAGTGAACAGTTAAATCCTATCGCATCCACTCCAAGTCCCTCAAGTGTCACCGCCATTGACTCTATCTTTGTTCCGGTAAATGTCCTTCCTGTGGTTTCATATGTCATAGTTACCCAAACAGGTAGCTTTGTATTTTCCTTTGCCGCAAGCACACCTGCCCTTACATCATAGAGGTCTGTAAAGGTCTCATATACAATAATATCGGCGCCGTACTTTTCACCAGCAACCACCATCTCCTTATATATATCGTAGGCATCTTCAAATCTGAGTACACCAAGCGGCTCCAAAAGCTCTCCTATAGGACCTATATCAAGTGCCACTTTCACATCTCTTTTACTTTCGGCAACCGCTTCCTTTGCAGACTGAATCGCAGTCTTTATAGCGGTATCCACATCTATCTTACAACCTTCAAGCTTATGTGCATTTGCTCCGAAGGTATTGGCATAGATTATATTACTTCCTGCTTCTATATATTTTAAATGTATATTTTTAACTATTTCGGGATTATCAAATCCGAAAACCTCAGGGTGTTCACCCGCCTTCATACCGGCAGCCTGAAGCATCGTACCCATTGCCCCGTCAAGTATCAATAAATTATGCATAACATCTAACTCCTATCTTTCTATACCTGCATGATTTTAAAAGATTGCATCCTGCACAAGTCTTTTTAAGTGTCTCCAATTTTTGGTCACTGACTCCGATTATAGCTGTAACCGACTTTCTCGGCAACATTATTCCGCTGTCACTGACATTGACTCCTATTCTTCTGGTGGCATTGACAACATTTACAAACTGTTTTTGTATCGTAATAGGTAAATCACCGTAGCCCGGTGAAAATCTGAATGTCAGATAATTGTTTTCTTTTAAATATTGCTCTCTGAAGCTTGCCTCTATACTGTCACATACAGCCTCTATAAGCGTTGAACCGCATGAATCCATAATCAGTGCATTAGCCACATTCTTAAGCTCTTCTTTTCTTATTGCATTGTCAACCCCTATTCCTATAGTTGCAGCCATCAAAATCAGTTTATGACAATCTTTTATATGTTTTTTTATACTGTTTCCGACAAAGAAATCAAGCTCTTTAGGAAACTTTCCCTTTTCTTCCAAATCCCATTCTCTGAATACAAAGTTCGGCTTCGCAACGGCATTTATTTTCTCCATACACTCAAGTACCTGTGAGTGCAGATTTTCATCTATATCTTTACCGTTGTGCTGAAGATACCTAAGTACCTCAGACTCGTCATCCTTTGTAAGTTTTACATCTATATTGAACATATCTCTTCTTTCTATAACTCTTTATGCCTGATACTTAAGTTTATAAAGGTGAGCACTCCGTACCCATTCGGAAAGTATCATGCCCTTTATAGTAAAATAATTTATGATAAAAGTAAAGATTAGTGTTATATGTATATTTTATAACCGGTTATCAAAAACACTATATGTAAGAAATTTTTAAGTGGAATTTATCCGGATATATGTTAAAATATATCGGTAAACGAAATGTTTACTTTCACTTTGGGGATGTACCGGTTTCGACAGGGAACATGCAGCTGGTGAAGCTATTCGTATGCAATGCGTTAAATGGCAAAATTAAATATAAACGCTGAAGAAAATTTAGCATACGCTGCCTAAGGCAGCTGCAGACCTATAAGCACTCACACTTATAGAATCTGTATCGACTTATGTGAGAAACCTTATATACAAAGCTTTGAGTATATAGATGTATTATGAAGCTACTCTTGATTACAGTTTGTTGTTTGACTGTTTTTAAGGGGAATTTCGACAAGCAACTATAATAGTAGAAGAACAGGGAATTGTTTTTTGGACACGGGTTCAACTCCCGTCATCTCCACTTAAAAGTCTTGAGTTTTCAAGGCTTTTTTTATTTGGCAAATCAGCATTTTCGAACTTTTGTTTGCATTTTAATCGAACATATGTTAGGATAGATGTATAACTATACCCATATAAAGGAGATTTTATGGATCCATTAACACAAAAACAGGAAGAAATTTATAATATTATCAAGGATTCCATCTTGAAAAAGGGCTATCCGCCTTCTGTTCGTGAAATCGGTGAACTTGTAGGACTTAAATCCACATCTTCAGTACATGCTCAGCTCAATACCCTTGAGAAAAAGGGTTATATCAGAAAGGACCCGTCAAAGCCGAGAACCATAGAGATAACCGACGATGACTTCAACCTCACACGCAGAGAGGTGGTCAATGTTCCTATGGTGGGTACGGTAGCTGCAGGTATGCCGCTGCTTGCTACAGAGAATATTTCAGACTACTTCCCTATTCCCACAGAATTTTTGCCTAACACGGATATTTTTATGTTAAAGGTCAAGGGAGAATCTATGATAAATGTCGGTATTTATGACGGCGACCAGATAATAGTGGCTAAGCAAAACACTGCTAAAAACGGTGATATCATAGTTGCACTTATTGATGATTCAGCCACTGTAAAGAGATTTTTTAAAGAAAGCAATTACTACAGATTACAACCTGAGAATGATTTTATGGAACCTATTTTGGTAAAGGAGGTCACTATCCTTGGAAAAGTTATCGGTTTATTCAGATTTATGTAAAAAACGGCTGCTACATATGTAGCAGCCGTTAAAAATATTAAGTTCAGATTATCTTGCGCCTGCTTCTTTAACCTTAGCAGCCTTGCCGACTCTGTCACGAAGATAATATAATTTAGCTCTTCTAACTTTACCTTTTCTTACAACTTCTACTCTGTCAACAGATGGAGAGTGTAATGGCCATGTCTTCTCAACACCGATACCGTTTGAGTTCTTTCTAACTGTGAAAGTCTCTCTTGCACCACCGTTTTGTCTCTTTAAAACTGTACCCTCGAAAATCTGGATTCTCTCTCTGTTACCCTCGCGGATCTTGTTGTGTACTCTTACTGTATCACCTACATTAAAGTCATCAACATTTGCCTTAAGCTGTTCTGCCTCAATACTTCTTATTAAATCGTTCATGTGAAACCTCCTATTATTTTGATGTTCTTAAAATTTCTTCCAGAGGACCATCGCCCTATTCACAACCACAATATTGTAGCATATGTGCTCTTACAAAGCAATATATTATTTTTACAAGATTTTATATGATTATATCCTAATCTCTAAGTGTGTTCTTAACATAATCTATAGAATAAATATTTTCTTTACTCTGATTGTGAAACTCCCTATAAAATTCATCTGCACCGATTTGCTGTAATCCGGATACCTGTCCGTCTCCCATTTCCATTATTATCAGACTGCCGTCGGTTTTCCTTGCCAAATCAACAGTTACAAAATTACTCTCTACCTTACTTGCTACAGACTCAATCCAAGCATACTCATCTTCAGATATATTTACTTCTTTATCCTTATTCCAATAATTATCAGCAATCAATATCTTACCATTGAAAACAAATATTCTGTATTCTTCTGAAATCGGCATACCGCTGTCTTTGTATTTTCCTATACATTTAAGACTTTCAAACTTTCTAAGTACAACTCCACCTTCAAGGTTTTCACTCTGACGTGTAATAAAATTTTCGATAACTCGAGATGCCTCCTCTTTATCCTTAATATCTTTTATAAAACAGGAATCGTACCACTCATGCTTTCTGCTTTTTACATAATCTTTTACAATGAATGCTCCTTCAAGATTTTCTGTAAGTTTTAAGGCATCATCTATATCCTTTGACTCACACCACACACTGAAAGGAGTAATACCTTCAAAATCTTTATACCACCCCGGCAAAAGATGATATTTTGCATACTCCTTCGGAGAGTTTATCAGCTGTATTCCTCTTTCAAGCAGCAGATTATAAAAGTTTTCATACATATGCGGTGACATCATCCAACCTCTGTATATCGTAGTGCCTTTAATATCTTCACCACAAAGTGACAGTTTTCCTCTTTCCAAATCTTCATAACTGAATAATGCACACGCATGATTTAATCCCGCCGCCTGATATTCTTCAAAATAATCTTCATCCACCTTCTTTTTATCTAAAGGATGACTACAAAAAATAAAGTTTAAATTCGGGGCTGTTTCTAAATTTTCTTTGCTCATAAATACTCCTTAAACAATTCATTTTATTGTCATCTTTAGTATAAACCCATAGCTGTACATTAAAAATCTCTACATTACTACTTAAGCACTTATTTTTGTCTGTACTATAATAATTTCTTCCATAGAGACCTTAAATACCGCCGACAGTACTATAAGATTATCTATGGTCGGAAGTGCCGTTCCGTGCTGCCATTTGTAAATAGCCTGCGGTGTTGCAAAACCGAATATATTTTGCAAATCTCTTACACTAAGTCCCGACTCTTCTCTAAGTTTTATAATATTTTTTCCTGTTGCTACCAAATCAATGGTAGGAAATACAATCATCTCTTTTCCTTTCCGCCTCAAGCTAAGGAAAAGAGAATTCCTCAGTTTGAAGCTTTAAAATTATAAATAGGTTTCATTACCTCGATGATATCCACAGAGTCCTTTATAACATCTATGATATCCTCAAGCCTTTTATATGCCATCGGAGCCTCATCCAATGTATATTCATTTATAGAAGTGGAATAAACTCCCTTCATCGTCTCTTTATACTCATCTAAACTCAAATTGTTTTTTGCGGCAGTTCTTGACATAAGTCTTCCTGCTCCGTGTGGTGCTGAATAATTCCATTCCGGGTTACCTTTTCCCACAGCCAAAACGCTTCCATCCCTCATATTTATAGGTATTAAAACTTTCTCACCGCTATGGGCTGCTATCGCACCTTTTCTTAAAATCATCTCATCCACATCAATATAATTATGAATAGTATGAAATGCCTCAAGACTTGTCATTCCGGTTCTTCCTAAAATAATCTCCGCCATCAACTCACGGTTTCTTTTTGCAAAGTTTTGACAAATCTCCACATCATGAAGATATTCTGCAAGGTATTTATCCGATAAATAACATAAATCATCAGGTATGCTTGTCTTAGACTCATATACTTGCCAATGCAAATCTTTTAAAGCACTCTGTATCTCGCTTTTTCTCCCCTGCTCCTTATAGCTTCGTATTATCTCGTCTCTTTTCTCAAGATAATCTCCATAACCTCTGTCTAAATTCATTGCCAGTCTTTGGTAATACTGTGCCACCTGTTTCCCAAGATTTCTTGAACCCGAATGTACTATTAGATATTTACATCCGTCACTTGCCTCGTCAATCTCAATAAAGTGATTTCCGCCGCCGAGTGTACCAAGTGAACGCTCAAGCCTTTTTGAGTCTTTCAAATATCTGAAGCAGTTTAACTTTGTTAAATCAAAGCGCTCCTGTCTGCCGTCCCATACATCCGTTCCTGACGGTATATAATAAGCAGCTTCATCTATTTTTTCAAAATCTATTTCCACATTTCCAAGTTTTACCGTATACATTCCGCATCCTATATCTACGCCGACAATATTCGGAACGGCCATATCATGTATGGTCATTGTAGTACCTATAGTGCATCCCTTTCCGGCATGAACGTCAGGCATTATACGAATTCTCGATCCTTCAGTTATTACATAATCACACATTCTTCTTATCTGCTCTATTGCCTCATCCTCTACAACCTTTGCATAACATATAGCCGTATTTACTCTGCCTTTTATTTCTATTTTATCCATATCTTCTCCTTTACATCAAAAAAACCGCCTACCCATTTAGAGTAAGCGGCCTCAAAAATATTTATAATATCGGCATAAATCTACCTATGCCTATAATTATACAAACAATTCTCTCGTACTTGACCTATCTCCAATGAGTGCACTAAAACAAAGCCCTTCCTTAACAGCATACTAAGAAGTGCGTAGGCATAGCGTTCAATATTAAAATAGTCAAAACGATTCATTGTTCTCATGTCTTTTCCTTTCCGGGCACAGTCCCAAATCACTGTTTATATAATAACATAAAAAAATTCTAATGTCATTCTACTTGTAGTATACATATATAAAATGATAACATACATGAAGTCGGGTCTGTATTAACGATTTCTTGCGTCTCCTTGATTTCCTCCTTCATTTTTCATTCCGTTATCCTTAGTATTATTATTTTGCTGCGGTAAGTTTTCCTGTTCTTTCCTTGATTCATCATAAGATTTTATATCGTTTCTTTCTTTATCCTGTACACTTATGTTATTATTTTCCGGAGTCTTATCAGCATTTGTCTCAATCTGCGTATTTGGTGCTTCCTCAACTGTTTGTAAGCTGTCTCGGTTTTTAGAAGGCTCTTTTACTGCCTTTGATTCCTTTTCATCACTCGGTTTTTCGGTCTGCACTCCGGTATTTTCATCCTCAATGTTGCCATTTTTAGTAGGCTGTTCAATCTGTTTTTCACCGGTTTGTTCTTCTTTCAAGTCTGTAGTGCTTTACTCAACAGATTTTGACTCTACTTTACTGTCGGAGGTATCATTTTGAGTATTTTTCTTTCCCTGTCCTGAAGATTCCAAAAGTTGTGACACCGTGTAATCCTTATATACGGCAATATCCGAAGCCTGTAACACATAATCCTTATTTTCATTATATTGATTATCTCCAACCTTTTCAGATTTATTCTTAATATATTGAATCTGTTTATACTCTCCTGTAGAAATTCCAAGGTTGTTTGCTCTTTTATGTTCTTTTAAATCTGATTCTGTAAGTACAAGATTTAATTCTCCTTTTGTCAACTCTGTACCAAACACCGACAAAGCTTCTTTTTTTAATGCATCTGTACGTGATGAATTATTTGCAGAAATATCAATCAGTACATCTTCGCTTGAACCGCTCTTCAAATAGTTCTTTTTTGTCAGCAGCTGCTTTGTCTCTTTTAGAGCCTCTTTTAAGGTTGTTTTTCTTACATATATCAGTTCATCTGCAATTTCCTGTCCGTCATTGTTTAGCCCTTTAACTGCTACCACCTTATCCTGTCTGTTTAATGTATACTCTATTGACGGATTTATATCCAATGACACATATGAACATGCCAGTACATTATTATATGAATATGTTCCGGCTACTCCTGCAACAATCAGGAAGAGTGCCGCTGCACTTCCAACCATATTTCGCCTTAATGATCCTATCGAAACCACTTTTTTATGATTTTCAGCTTCAAAGTCAAATGAATCTCCGACCTTAAAGTTTCCCTTTTTTACCTTCCTTATTACCCCGTCCTCACAAAGAACAGCGGCCCATTTTTCTTTGATTTCCAATACTACTGCTTTCATAGCTCTGATTCTAATGCCTTTCTGATATAATTCATATATTCTTTTAACAGAGGATAATCTCCGTTCATAATTTCTGCCGCTGCAATAATATATTTTCTATGCCTTTCCAAAATCTTCACGGAAATACTCTTATCTGATGAGATATCCTTAACAGGTAGCGTTTTTGAGGTTTGCATTTTTTTGAATAAAGAGGGATTTTTCAAAATCATGGCAACCGCCTTTGCACAGGCTATCTTTGTTTTCTCCGCCTTCGGTGAACACTCCGTCAAGTCATAAAAAGAAAACCCGTAGCCTGAAAGTAACTTTTGAACAGCTGCAATCTCATCCTGCATAGGTGTTGAACCGGGATTCTCCACACCTATACCTTCAGTCTTTGAGATTTCCGCAGATCTTTGTCGTATTTCTATTTGTAAGGCGCTGACTTCTTCTTCATTTTCTATCTCTCCGTCCATAGAGGCAGGTTCGACCGACAATTCCTTTTGAAATCGTGCCTGTGAGATGGAATAGTCTGTTAACCTTCTTTTAATCACCAAAAAAGCAAACCCTTTGAAGCTTCCTTTGGATTCTTCATAGGATTTCACCGCTTCACAAAAGGCAATCATAGCCGCAGAGTATTCATCATCATTTTCTGTTATAAAACGTTTTGTTGCTCTAAAAGCACTAAGTAAAATAAATTTCTTGTGCTTTTTGATAAAATCATTCATATAATTTTCATCTGTCTGTGCTCTTAACACATCTTCAGAAATTTGTTCAGTTCCAAATATAAACACGCAAGATCTCCCGATTGGCATAAATATCAATCATATCCTGTGCAATACTATACTCAAAATTTCGTTACAGTATCTGCACAGGTATGATATTTATATTGTATAAAATATTACTTTAAATTTATTTAGTCGTCAACGTATGAAAAAATATCAGTTACTTAATACATCGGCGTCATCAACTGTTACACCCATAGGCAAGGCCGGCTTAGGATTTCCTTCCTTCATTGCCTCTTCGTCAGACTTTCTTGGAAGTACAGGCTTTTCATCTGAGTTATTGTCTGCTGTATCAAAGCTCTGTCCGATCATTTCTTTGTCTTCCGCTCTCATCGTTGATTTCTTATCATCCTTATTACTTTGATTTGCATCCGTCATCTGTGGAACCGGCGGAAGCTCGTTATCCGTCTCACTTGTTGTGTCTTCAACACTTACTCCCTCAGGAAGAGCCGGCTTAGGATTTCCTTCCTTCATTGCCTCTTCGTCAGACTTTCTTGGAAGTACAGGCTTTTCATCTGAGTTGTTGTCTGCTGTATCAAAGCTCTGTCCGGCCGTTTCGTTGTTTGCTTTACCAAAGCCCTGTCCTGACATTTCGTTATTTGCTGTTCCTATTTCAAAGTTATCATCTGTAGAAAAATCATTTCTGTCAAAACCGTTATCATTCATCATTCCCTTATCAAAAACTCCGTCTGTTTGATTTGAAAAGTTCTGACCTGCAAAGTACTGGTTCTGTGCACCCGTTCCAAAAGTATTCATATTTACATTTCCCTGTGATGCCAATGCTGCTATTCCTGTGGCTGTAGTAATTGCAAATGCTGTCATACCTGCTACTAAAAGTTTTCTCTTAATCATATTGTTCTCCTTTCGGGCTTTGCCCATCCAATTATATTTCTATCGGTTTTTTTATTCTGCGTTTATCACCGATAATATAATATTCGGGTTAAAGTTCAAAAAAAGTGGGGGTGGATACAAAAAAATATTTTCAAGTTCATATTTTTATTATTTACATTATTATTTATAAAACTTTACAATTGTATATACGCTCTTTACTATACATTTATTTTCTGATATACTGCATCGGCATTGTAATAGGTATAAATTTTTTGTACCATATCTTGAAAGGAGTATTATGATATTAGAAAGAAAAAATATAGTGACATGCATTATTTTATACATTGTTACTTGCGGTTTTTACGGTATCTACTGGCTTTATTGTATTATCAGCGATATCAATACAATATCCGGAGATCCTGACAGTATGTCTCCTATAGTTGTTATTCTTCTGAGCTTTGTAACCTGCGGAATATACCTTTTGTATTGGGTTTATAAAGCCGGAGTATTGTTGGACCAAAAGGCAATAGAAGCAGGCAGAGCATCTGAAAGCCGCGCAATGCTATATGTTATACTTACATTCTTCTTTTTGGGGATTGTTACTTGTGTCTTGATGCAGGACAGTATAAACACGATTGCCGATGATCAGAACAACTTCGTAAACAACAAGCCTGTATTCTAATATATGAAAAACAGACTGATACGAACAATAAAAAATACCATTGCAATTCTTTGCCTTGGTATTTTTTTATATATACTCTATAACTTTCATGTAAGAATACCATGTGCATTCAAAACGCTTACACACCTTGACTGCCCAAGCTGTGGCGTCAGCAGAATGTGTGTTGCACTCTCACATGGCGATATAAAATCGGCATTTTATTATAATCAGATACTTATCTTTCTGACACCGGTCATTGTACTGTATTATATCTTCTATCAGATAAGATATATAAGAACAGGTCAAAGAAAGATAAGTTCTCTTGAAAACAATATAATGATTGTACTTATAGTGATTTTGATAATATACGGTATTGTAAGGAATCTGCCGTTTTATCCGTACAGACTGCCATAAAAAAGTCGGGTTTCCCCGACTTTTTATATTTCACCGTCTCTGAATTTTTGTATAAGTTCATGTCCGACACTGATATGATAAGGAAGAACGGGAACATCCTCTCTATCAAACCATCTTGCCTCTGAAAGTTCCTCTTCCTGTATCGTAATCTTATCATCGCCGTCCAAGTCCGCAATAAATGCAAGCATCAATGAGTCCGAGAATGACCAAGGCTGTGACTTATAGCTTTGTATATTCTTCACTTTAAGCCCAACTTCTTCCATAACTTCTCTTCTTACCGCGTCTTCAAGGCTCTCTCCCACCTCGACAAAGCCTGCTACAAGCGCGTAAAACTTATATGTACCCTTTGCATTCTTTGTCAGAAGCAGTCTGTTTCCATCTCTGATGGCCACTATAATCGCAGGAGATATCTTCGGATATTCAATATTCTTACACTTCGGACAAATCAAAGCTCTTTCGGTATTGGACTTCTCTGTAACCGTTCCACAGTATCCGCAGTATTTCCTGCTCTTCATCCATCTATAGACCTGTGATGCACTGATAGCTGCAAACGCCTGATACTGTGGCGAAAACTCACGAAGTACCTGCATTCCTTCCATATAGAAACCGCCGAACTCAGGCACCTGCATATCATCCACCAGATAAAGCTCCTCATCGTCTACAGCGTTTACATAATAAGACTTTTCATATATATTCTCATCGTCTTCTTCTAAATCCTCAAATCTCGGAAGTCTTATCTCTCCTGTCAATGCATCCTTTATAAGCATTATTTTATTGTATTCAAAATGTAAAACAAATGATTTTTTATTTGTAGCCTTTTTATTCCTGAACTCAGGATAAAAGACCTTAGGGTATATCTCCTGTATCATAACTTCTATCTATTTATAACTCCTGATAATGATATTTTTGCAATAATTCATATCTCATATCCCAAAGTTTCTGTGACAGGTCTACATAAGTCTCATGAGGGTATGCAAGTCTCTTTGACTCATCCCAAAGAGTATCCAGCTCCTTCTTACAAAAATCTCTTATCTCCATCACTGAAGGTGACTTATATACACATTCACCGTTTTTAAATACCGGAACCAAAAGCTCCTTAACCTCAAATGAACCTGCATTAAGCTTTGTCCTCTTCCATGTCTCCACAGGGTCAAAAAGCATAAGTGATTCGTCTTCAGATAAAATCTCATCTTCCAAACATATATAATCGGCTATTATCTTGCCTGTCTTCTTATTGTAAATCCTGTATATTTTCTTATTTCCCGGGTTTGTAATCTTTTCCGCATTCTCAGACAACTTTATCTTAGGTATAAACTCACCGTTCTTATCATCCTTAACTGCCGCAAGCTTATATACACCTCCGAATGCAGGACAATCCTTGGATGTGATAAGATTGGTACCTACTCCCCATCTGTTGATGGTGGCACCCTGCAGTTTCAATGAAGATATAATATTCTCATCAAGGTCGTTTGAAGCGGATATAACAGCATCACTAAAACCTGCCTCATCAAGCATTTCCTTAGCTCTTTTTGACAAATATGCAAGGTCGCCGCTGTCAAGTCTGATACCGTAGTTCTTAAGAGTTATTCCTGCCTCTCTCATCTCTTTAAATACTGTTATCGCATTCGGTATACCTGATTTTAAGGTGTCATAAGTGTCTACCAAGAGTGTACATGCTGTAGGGAAGGTCTTTGCATATGCTCTGAATGCGGTAAGCTCATCCGGAAAACTCATTATCCAGCTGTGTGCATGTGTTCCAAGCACCGGTACATCAAACATTCTTCCGCACAGTACATTACTGGTTCCCACACAACCTGCTATCATTGCCGCTCTGGCACCGTAGATACCTGCGTCAGGTCCCTGTGCTCTTCTAAGTCCGAACTCCATCACTCCGTCACCTTCCGCAGCTAAAACAACTCTGGCAGCCTTGGTTGCTATCAGTGACTGATGATTGATGATGTTTAACAGTGCTGTCTCTATAAGCTGTGCCTGCATTATAGGTGCAATAACCTTTACAAGAGGCTCTCTCGGGAAGATAACTCTGCCCTCCGGTATTGCGTAGATATCTCCTGTGAACTTAAAGTTTCTCAGATACTCCAAAAAATCATCTCTGAATATCTTTGTACTTCTCAGATATTCTATATCTTCATCATCAAAGTGCAGATTGTTTATGTAGTCGATGACTTGTTCAAGTCCCGCACATATAGCATATCCGTTCTTATTCGGATTTGATCTGTAAAACATATCAAATATGACTGTTTCATTAGCGCTGTTTTCCACATAATATCCCTGCATCATTGTAAGTTCATACAAGTCTGTCAATAGTGTCAAATTTCTTTTATCCATCCTTTTTCCATCCTTTTTCCGGCAACTACATAAGCCTTTTCTACCAATCTATGCTTTATTTGAGATATTGTCAAGCATTTTTATTAAAGAGTATCAATCCGCCCTTTCTTCTGTATCCTGTATTCCAAAGCTCTTTAATGTCAAACCACCTGTAGTCTCCATAGCTTACAACCTTGACTAAAAATTTATTTACTTCCTCATCATATCCTGTAAGCAAAAACCAATGCCACGAAAAATCTCTGTACTTTGGATTCTTATGCATAAGAACCAGCATCGGCACCAAAAATCCCTTATCTATCTGTGATTTTACTGCATTTTTCGCATCATCAAGTGAGTTGTTACCTGAAAATTCCGACAGGGTTATATAATGCTCATCCATATCTTCCAAAAACTCACTTACTCCGTCCACATATATCTCAAGTCTGTCTATTCCCGTTATTCTGGGTCTTAAATAAGGTTTTACACTGTTTGAAAAGTCGATGTAATCAAGGGAAGTTATATGGTCAATATCATATGGATAGAGATTATCCTTGCCCATATACTTTCTCATATAAATAAAGCTGTCACAAGCGGTTACACAGGCACATCCGCCCTTATTCATCCAAAGGTCCTTAAAATCGTTTTGATCCCATCCATATTTCCCGTCAACATTAAAATAGTCTAATTCTTTTTTCATTTCCTTCACCATATATGCAAAAAGTTACAGTTTAACCGCATTGTCAAACTGTAACCTGATTTTACATTTTATTTAGAATTCATCGTCTCCAAGCATATCCTCAAACTCTTCATCGTCAAGAAGCTCGTCAAAGGCATCTGCAACTATCTCATATTCTTCATCTGTCTCTATATTGGTAAGCTCAGGCTGACCTTCTTCAGTCTCCGAGTATCTGTACAGATATACCGTTCCCTCTTCGTCATCTGTCTCAGGCATTACCGCAATATACTCTCTGTCACCTGCACTGAATATATTTAATACAATGCACTCCAATACGGTGTCATCATCAAGTGTGATAGAAACAGATACACTTCCGTCATCTACAATACCGTTTTCAAATAAATCTTTCTCTTCCATAGCTCTCCTTTAATTTGCATGGCTGTTCAGGAAGTTCAATACTTCCACTTTGTCCTTGCTTATTTGGCTCTTTAAAGCCTCCAAACTTTCAAACTTTATCTCAGGTCTTATATATTTATAAAGATACACCTCTATCTCTCTGCCGTAAAGTGTGGCGTCAAAGTTGTAGAGATATGTCTCAACCCTTGCAATATGGTCCTTTTTATCATCTTTTATACTTGGATTTGAACCTACATTGGTAAGCCCTAAGTAAAGTGTATCGTCATCTCCTATTCTTACTCTTGACGCATACACTCCGGATTTGGGCAGATGCTTCTCACTTGAAGGAAAAATATTAAGTGTCGGAAAACCGAGCTTAACACCTAACTTATTTCCCTCTTCAACAACACCGCTTATAGAATATACTCCTCCTAAAAGCTTATTGGCTTCTTCCATATCTCCCTCATCAAGCTTTGACCTGATAAGTGTGGAGCTGATATCGTTTTGGAAATCGTCTTTTTCCTTTGTAATTATCTTTACATCAAAGCCCAATTCCTTTGAAAGCCTGTTAAGAAGCTCGATATTACCGCTTTTTTTGTAGCCGAAAGCCGCATCGTCTCCTGCCACTATCTCAGCCATACCAAGCTTCTTAATAAGAATATCTTTTAAGAACTCCTCACCTGTGAGCCTTGCTATATCCATATTGAAGGGATACTCTATATAGTAATCAATTCCAAGTTCTTCTAATTTTTTTCTTCTTTCCACATTTGTAAAAATCTGTGTGGTATGTTTATTTTTTACAATATTTGACGGCAATATTCTGAAGGAAAATACCACAGTCTTCAGTCCTCTTTCGGTCGCCTCTTTCTTAAGCGTCCTAAACAACTTTCTGTGCCCTCTGTGTTCACCGTCAAACTTTCCGATAACAACAGCTGTTTTTTCTGTTATATTTATGTCAGTTGTATTTATAAATGTAATCACATTATCACCTGTCTATAAAAACATCTTAAATGGCTTAAGTTCAGTCATCTCTTTTCTATATATCGCAATAAATCTGTCCTTTGAGTCATATAATCTGTATAATTCACTCGACTCAATATCTTTATCAAGTTTTAACTTATTGCCGTTGTGCAGATACTTGTCAAATTCGGGAGAAGTATTTATCTTAGGCAGGAAGGAAAAGTATTCCTCCACGCTCATAATATCATTGTTTATACAATCTCTTCTTTCTTCGACTCTGTCAAGGGTAATCGCCCCTTTTATGCCAAACCTGTCCACTCTCATCCTTATAAGTGACTCCATGCAACCGCCTACTAAAAGCTTTTCTCCTATATCATGACATAGTGTCCTTATATATGTACCCTTTGATACCTTAGCCCTGAACTTAACCCTCGGCAGACTTATATCTATAATGTCAATATCAAAAATATGAACTTTTCTCGGCTCTCTTTTGACTTCCTTGCCTTCTCTTGCCAAGTCCACAAGTTTTTTACCGCCCACCTTAAGTGCGGAATACATAGGAGGAAGCTGCATATACTCGCCTAAAAATGAAAATATTACAGACTTTACCTCATCTTCTTTCAGTGATGATATATCGGCTTTTTTTAATATCTCACCTGATATATCCTGAGTATCTGTAGAAACTCCTAAAAGCAGTAACGCCTCATACTCCTTTGACTTATCTATAAGCATATCCGAAAGTACTGTGGCATTCCCCAGTAAAACCGGCAGTACACCTGTAGCATCGGGGTCCAAAGTACCTGAATGTCCTATCTTTTTTTGCTTTAATATACCTCTCATCTTTGCCACGACATCATGAGAGGTATAACCTTTTTCTTTAAAGATATTTATTATACCGTTATAAGTATTCTTAGCCATTTAGTTCTTTCTTTATCATAGGCAATATGGTGTTCTCCAAAAGTTCATCGGCCTTGCCGTAGACTGTAGCTCCGGCCGCCCTCATATGACCTCCGCCGCCAAGTGCCTTGGCAATAGCGCTTACATCTGCATTTATGGAGCGAAGACTTACCTTATGCTCATCTTTGGCAGTTTCATACATAAATAATGCTATCTCAACACCGTCTATATTTCTGAGATTGTCTATGATTCCATCCATTTTTTTCTTATCATCAATATAGCCTGTCCAAGTGTCATAGTCAAGCAAGCCGTAACAGCATTTACCGTCAAATATCAATTCGGCATTTGTAAGTACCAAGCCTAAAAGCCTTGTGGCATTGAAGTCCTTTTTAAAATAGGTGTCGTCAATGATCTTTGTAAAATCAAAGCCCTTGTCTATAAGCGCACCTGCTATTTCCATAGTCTGCCTTGTGGTTGACTGATACTTAAATACACCTGAGTCATGTACTATGCCGGTGTATAGGCAAACAGCGGTATTTACACTGATTTTATTATAATCAAGCAGTGTATACAAAAGCTCACAGGTGGAACTTCTAAAGTCCTCAACTATATTGAACTTTGCAAAATTTGTATTGGTGACATGGTGGTCTATGCAGATACTTTCTTTTGCAGTATCAAGCATTACACCTCTGCTTCCAAGTCTTTCTCTGTCGGATGCATCTAAAGATACCAACAGATCCGCCTCCGAAAACGGGTCTTCACTTATCAGATCAAACCCGTTCATATATGAAAACTTCATCGACGGCTTCTCAAGGCAAACTCTTACCTGCTTACCTTCAAAATTTTCAGTTATATAGTTATAAAGTGCAAGTGTTGAACCTGTACAATCTCCGTCAGGGCTTACATGTCCTGTAATTGCTATATTTTTTGCATTCTCAATAAGCTCTAATAATTTATTCATTGCCCGTCTCGTCTTTTTTTATTACTTCATCTATCAGCTTATCCATTTTCATACCGTAAGCCAATGACTCGTCCAAAACAAACCTGAGTTCAGGTGTGTTTCTTAAGTTCAATCTTCTCGCAAGCTCTTTTCTTATAAAGCCTGAAGAGGATTTTAGTCCCAACAATGTCTTCTTTGACTGCTCGTCATCCCCAAGTACGCTGACATATATTGTAGCGTACTTTAAGTCTGTGGTAACTTCCGCATCTGTAACACTGGTCATAGGTGCGACTCTCGGGTCCTTCACCTCTCCCCTGATGATTTCAGATACAGTTTTCATTACCTCCGAGTTTATCATAGTAGACTTCAAACTGTTCTTTCTCATACATTCCTTTCTTTTACTTTCTTGGAACTTCTACCATATCATATGCTTCAACCTGGTCAAATTCCTTGATATCGTTGAACTTCTCAAATACAAGACCGCACTCGTATCCTGTAGCAACTTCCTTAACATCGTCCTTGAATCTCTTAAGTGATGCAAGATTTCCGTCAAAGATCTGCTCTCCGTCTCTTGTGATTCTTACCTTACATCCTCTTACAAACTTACCGTCAAGCACATAGCTACCTGCGATATTTCCGACACCTGAAGCCTTAAAGATCTGTCTGATCTCCGCATGTCCGATAACCTTCTCCTCATAGATAGGCTCAAGCATACCCTTCATAGCGCTCTCGATATCTTCAATTGCCTGATAGATTACTCGATAAAGTCTGAGGTCGACATTTTCTCTTTCAGCTGTAGCCTTTGCCATCTGATCCGGTTTTACATTGAATCCGATAATGATTGCGTTACTTGCGGCCGCAAGTACAACATCGCTCTCATTGATAGCACCTACGCCGCCGTGGATTACCTTTACGGCAACCTCTTCATTTGAAAGTTTTGTAAGTGACTGCTTTACAGCCTCAACAGAGCCCTGAACATCGGCCTTTACAACTATAGGAAGTTCCTTGACATTTCCGGCCTTAATCTGGCTGAACAGATCGTCAAGTGAAAGCTTTGCCTTGGTATCTTCGATAAGCTTATTCTTGCTCTCTGAGATAAATGTAGCCGCAAATGCCTTAGCTTCCTTGTCATTTTCTGTAGCCACAAATACTTCACCTGCATTCGGTACGCTGTCAAGTCCCAAGATCTCAACAGGTGTTGAAGGTCCTGCCGATTTTACCTTGACTCCCTTATCGTTCATCATTGCACGAACCTTACCTGAGCATGCTCCTGCCGCTATGAAATCTCCTACATGAAGAGTACCCTTTTGAACAAGTATTCTCGCTACAGGTCCTTTACCCTTATCAAGCTCGGCCTCTATTACAAGACCTCTTGCCTTTCTGTTCGGATTGGCCTTAAGCTCTTTTACTTCTGCTGTAAGTATTATCATCTCAAGAAGGTTTGATATACCCTCTCCTGTCTTTGCGGATACAGGTACGAATATAGTTGAACCGCCCCAATCTTCAGGTATAAGTTCATACTCTGAAAGCTCCTGCTTTACCTTGTCGATATTTGCGGCAGGTCTGTCTATCTTGTTGATTGCAACTATTATCTCAACACCTGCGGCCTTTGCATGGTTGATGGCCTCTACAGTCTGAGGCATCACGCCGTCATCCGCAGCTACTACAAGTACTGCAATATCTGTAGCCTGTGCACCACGCATACGCATTGCGGTAAACGCCTCATGTCCCGGTGTATCAAGGAAAGTAATAGGCTCTCCGTTGATTTTTACCATATATGCACCGATATGCTGTGTGATACCGCCGGCCTCTCTGCTGGTAACATTTGTCTTTCTTATAGCGTCAAGAAGTGATGTTTTACCGTGATCGACATGGCCCATTACCACTACTACAGGCGGTCTCGGAACCAAAGTGTCCTCCGGATCGTCCTCTTCAGCCAAAAGCTCTCCGATAACGTCGACCTTTTCTTCCATAGTACAGATAACGTCATACTCAAGAGCAATCTCTTCAGCCTGCTCAAATGTAAGCTCCGTATTCAATGTAACTATCTGTCCCTTTAAGAAGAGCTTCTTTACTATTGTTGAAGGCTGAAGCTTAAGCTTTGAAGCAAACTCCTTGATAGTGATTGTCTCAGGTATAATGATCTCTTTGATATCATCCTGTACCTCTTCCATCTTTTGCTTTACAGGCATTATGAACGGGTGCTTGCTTACCTTGCCCTTTGCAGGTCCGTCCTCAGTCCTGTGCTTCTTATCGTTCTTATTGCTATTTTTGAAGTTGTTTTTATTGACTCTGTTGGAAGTCTTCTTTCCTAAGCCGTCAAGCACAGGAACACTGCCTGCGGCTGAGTCGTTTTTCTTAAAGCCCTGCTGTTTGTTGTTTCCAAAACTTCTGTTAGAGCCGTTGTCTTTGGAGAAATCTTTGTTTCTGTCGTTTGAGTTACTAAAGCCCTTATTGTCGTTACCGGCAAAGTTTCTGTTTCTGTTGTCTCCGTCTTTGCCCCTTTGATTTCTGTCATTTTTGAAATTGCCCTTTTGATCCTTATCTCTGTTAAAAGGCTTCTTATCTCTGTTCTGGTCTCTGTTTTGAGAACGTGAATCTCTGCCTCTTGCCTTATCTCTTTCTTCTCTTTCCTTAAAGATATTTCTGATAGGTGCGGCATTTTCCTTAGCCTTTTTTGCAGCTTCCATCTCAGCGTAGACATTTCTCGGCTTAACAGGCTCTTTTACCTCTTCCTTTACAGGCTCCGACTTCTTTTCTTCAACTACAGGAGGTATCACATTTTCAACCGACTTTGATACAGTTGCCTTCTCTACAGGCTTATCTGCAGTAACATTTGCCTCTTTCTTTACATCTTTCGACATATCGGTCTTATTCTTTTCTTCACCTGCACTCTTTTTTTGAGTATTCTTTGATACATCACCTTCCGAAGTTTTCTTTATCGCCTTCTTTGGCTGTGTACCTGCCTTTGAAACCGATTTTTTTGTATTCATCTGCTGCGCATTCTGCGGTCTGAACACGACATTTACCTTTTTCTTAGGAGCTTCTTCTTTTTTGCCCTCAGACACTTTAGTTGTCTCTGTCGCCTTGTTGTTTTCTATATTCTCTTTATTATTCACTTTTTTATTACCGTCTATATTATTAAATTTTTCTCTAAGCATTTTTTCTTCATCAGCTGATATATTTGACATGGCCGCCTTATCTATGCCCTTTTCCTTCAAATATGCTGTCAGCTCATTGTTCTTTTTTCCTATTTCTTTTGCCAGATCGTTTACTCTCAATTATCATTCCTCCGTGATTTTTAATATTGCATTTTTAAATCCGTCCTCAGTCAATGTTATTGATGATCTAAGCCCTTTGCCTAAAGCTGTTCCCAAAGTTTCCTTTGTAGAATATATTATCATTGGAATATGATAAAATTTACACTTATCTTCAAATTTCTTTTTCGTGTTTTCAGATGCGTCAGTCGCTATTATGACAAGTTTCGCCTTACCCGACTTTATACATTTTTCAACTGAAAACTCTCCCGACACCACCTGACCCGCTTTCATTGCAAGTCCTATCAAACTCAATACCTTATCTCTTGCCAAGCTTTGCCATCTCCTCACTAGGCTTTATCAAAACATCCGTATCTACATTCATTTTAAATGCTCTGTTTAATCCTTTGGTTTTTATAGCTTTTTGCAGACATTCAGGGTTATTGCATATATATGCTCCTCTGCCGTTTGCTCTGCCGGTATCATCTACAAGCATTTCTCCCTCAGGTGTCTTTACTATTCTGATCAATTCTTTTTTAGGCTTTGACTCATTACATCCGATACATTTTCTTTGAGGTACTTTATTCTTCAATATCGTTGCCATTTTCTGTTTCTGCCTCAGCATCCTCATTGTTATCTACATCCGTGTAATCTTCACTGTCTGCAGACATATCTTCATTTCCGTCTAATGAATCAAATACTCCAAGCTCTCTTGCCTGACTTTCACTCTTTATATCTATCTTATATCCTGTAAGTCTGGCGGCAAGTCTTGCATTTTGTCCTTCCTTACCTATCGCAAGTGAAAGCTGATAATCAGGAACTATTACATCAGCTTCCTTTGTCTCTTCATCCGCTACAACGGCTATAACCTTTGCCGGTGAAAGCGCATTCTCAATCAGATATGCAGGATTGTCATCCCAGTTTACTATATCCACTTTTTCGCCTCTGAGTTCGTCAACCACAGCATTTACTCTGACACCGTCCACACCTACACAGGCTCCTACAGGATCTATATCCGGCTCATTGCTGCATACCGCAATCTTTGTTCTTGAACCTGCTTCTCTTGCTATTGACTTTATTTCAACCACTCCGTCTCTGATCTCAGGCACTTCAGACTCAAAGAGTCTCTTTACAAACTCGGGATGTGTTCTTGATACCGATATTCTCGGACCCTTAGGATTGTCCTTTACCTCAAGTACGAATACCTTCAATCTGTCTCCAAGCTTTAATTCTTCACCTTTTACCTGCTCACTTTCAGCAAGTACAGCATCTATCTTGCCGAGATTTATTGCTATATTCTTGCCCATAAATCTTGTAACAACTCCGCTTACTATATCTCTTTCCTTCATATAGTAGTCGTTGAAGATGACTTTTCTTTCTTCTTCTCTTATCTTTTGTAAGATAACGTTCTTTGCCACTCCTGCCGCTATTCTTCCGAATTCTTTTGAAATAACCGGTACAAGCACTATATCTCCCACACTCAGATTCGGATTTTTCATTCTGGCTTCCGCAAGTGATATCTTTGTAGCCTTATCCTCAAGACTTGGCTTATTGCCCAGACTTTCCACAACCTCCTTACTCTGTATTATGGAGTAGTCACATGTATTCGGATTTACACTTACCTTTACATTGTCGGCCGTTCCGAAGTTGTTCTTACATGCAGAGATCAATGAGTTCTCAATTGCCTCTAAAATTGCAGCCTTACTGATATTTTTTTCTTTTTCCAAGAGATCAAGCGCCTCAAGTAATTCCTTATTCATCCTTTGTATTATCCTCCGTTAAAAATCTATTTTCAATCTGATATTTGCGATTTCTTTTTTTGTAAAGACTTCATCTTTATCTTCTGTTTCTATTGTTATATTTTCGCCGTCAAATGACTTTAATACTCCTTCGAAATCTTTCACACCTTCCCTTGGCTTATAGAGCCTCAGCTCAACTTCCTTCCCAAGTTCTCTTAGAAAATCCTTATCCTTTTTCAGGGCTCTTCCAAGTCCCGGTGAAGAAACCTCCAGAATATATCCCTCATCAATAAAATCATTCTCATCCAGCCAATCGCTAAGACGCCTTGAAATCTCGGCACAGTCTTCTATCCCTATGCCGCCTTCCATATCGCAGTATGCTCTTAGGTAGTATTCTCCGGCTTCTTTGACAAATTCGACATCCACCACCTCAAATTCAAGCTCACCGCTCAGTTTTTCTAAGAACTCTTCCGTTCTTTTTACATAAGTTTCACTTTTGCTCATTTCTATCCTTTCATATGCATAAAAAAGTGGACCCACCGGCCCACTTTCCTGTCAAACATATTTTAATCACTATAGCACATTTCTTACATAAATGCAAGGGGGAAATCAATACGCATCAATATAACTTGCCAGTGCATAGCCTTCGATTCCGCCATAATTGATATAATAAAATCCGTTATCGGCTCCGCTATAGACTGTAACTATAGCACCCAAAGGAATCTTTGTAATCTCTTCTCCCTTTGTACTTGGAGTTTTGCGAAGAGTTATAAATTCATTACATCTGACTACTTTGCCTGTCCATGATGCACTTGCCGCCGCAGTTGTGGAAGCCACATAGTGATTATACGGGTCTACACTTAAGTATGAAGCCAGCGCGTAACCTGTACTGCCGTTGTAACTGACTTTATAAAAACCGTTTGCCGCATTCTCCATAAAGCTTACCGCCGCACCGAGAGGTATCTGCCTTATCTCCTTTGCACTTGTAGAATCCGCTGTGCGAAGTGTAATACTTTCATTACAATTCACTACATAAAGAGTAGTCAAAACCTGCGTCATAGCGGTGGCAGGCTCTGCCGCCTGAGTCTGTATCTGAGTTGTCTGCGGCACCTGTTCGGTCACCGGCACAGTAGCAGTCTCCTCTACAGTTCTTTCTTCCACCGTAGGAACGCTCTCATCCTCTTTTGATTCCTTTTCATCCCTATCATCCTCTGTGGTTTTTGTATCACCGCCAAGTTTTATTGTTATACTTTTTGATCCGCATGCAGAAAGTGCAAACATTGCGGCAAGTAAACAAAATAAATATGTTATCACTCTTTTCATTTTCATAAAGTTCTCCACTACTTGTTAAAATACTGATCTATTGCATTGGCCATAGAAGTCGCGATAGCATCCTTCTTTGTTGAGAGTATCTTTGCATCTGTAGCATTGTCGGCAAATCCTACTTCCACCAGACATGTAGGAATAGATGAATATGAGAATATCCTAAGAACTGCAGAATGTGTTCCCTTATTCTTTAAACCTGTAGTCATAGTGATATTGCTTTCCATATTTTCGGCAAGCTTCTTTGACAACTCTACATTTGACTTTGTCAGTCCCATTATATTTGTATATCCCGGATAAGTACTGCCTGATATATAGTCACTGTCTCCAGGATAAAAACTTAGAGTACCTGAGTTTTTACCTGTATTTGAGTGAATTGACACCATTATATCGGAGGTCTCACCTGCTATGGCGCTTCTTGCACCGTTTGAAATATTTTGATTAAAATCCGTTCTGCTCATAACTACTCGGTATCCGTTATTTATAAGCAAGTCCTTAAGCTTCAGAGCCACCTTAAGACTGAACTCAGGTTCCGTCTCTATTTTATCATAGACATTTTTGCTGTCTCTGGCCTCCACGCCGACTCCGTACGCCTTAGCACCTACCATGGAAGTCTTCATACTCTTTAGCAGCGAGTCATCAACCGGATAATATTTTTCTCTCTTTTGATTGGCTTCCGGTGCAGAATTGTCACCATGTCCCGGGTCGACAAATACCGTATGGCCGTTGAACACCTTAGGTTCAAATACATAAGCCTTATAATCAGGTGCACTTCCATCTGCATTTTTCCACAGATAAGGTCTGTACTTTGAATTCTCACTAAGGTGGTATACTCCGTTTTGGGCAACTGCTGTTTTCTTTTCCTGTGCCTGAGTAGCGGCCTGTGTAGCGGCGGCAGTCTCTGCAGTATTATATCTTGTAACAGGTTTTACCTTTCTCTTTGCGGTACCTGCGCTTACACTTATACTTGCCGCTGCCGATATGACCAATATACCGCACACTAAATGACACATCTTATTCTTTTTCATATTCCCTCCTTACTTTGTATATCCCATTTCCTTTTCATATGCGATTATCAAATTTCTGTTTTGTATCTCAATATCACTAAGCATTGTGTCACTGAATCTGTCTGCCGGTATGGTTCCGTGATACCAGCTGCGTGAATTGAAGTAATTTTGCAATCCCGCATCATCAAACATTCTTCCGTGTTTTGCATAGATTTCGTTTCTTGCAAGGCGACACTGTTCGGCACTGAAACCTGCCAACTCACTCTTATCAAGTACCCTTGTGCTGCTGTCAGGCAAAATAAATTCACTGTTCATTGCAACTGTACCGGGTACTGTAACGCTTTCTGTCTGTGCCACTGTAGGCATGGTATTAGGCTCAGTCTGTTCTACAGTAGGCACAGTACTTGCTTCACTCTCGCTTTCACTCTCTTTTTCCTTGGCCCTTCTCTCCTTTTCCTTCTCTCTTTTGGACGACTTGCTCTTATCAATTGTACTTTCCTGATTCTCATTATCACTTACAGATATGCTGATAACTCCGGTCTGAACAAGTGCAAAGATAATCAAAAGAATTGCCAAGATAATACCGAGTATTGTAATAATTGCAATCTTAATTCCTTTATTCTTTTTAGGCTTTTTGACAGGAGCATTGCCTCCGGTATTTCCCGTATTGAAACTTATACTGTTGCTTGGCTGTGAAACGGCTGCAGGTTTTGCAGTATCGTCATCCTTTTTAAGATTTGCCTTGCCGCCTGCTACAATCCTGTTCTGACCGCCTGTACTTCCGCCCTCATGTTGTTTTATAGGTGCACCGCAGTTCGTGCAGTACTTGAGTCCGTCTCTTACCTGTTTCCCGCATTTTGTACAAAACATGCTTATTCTCCCCTATCTATCTGAATATTCCGTAATCATCAAAGAATATTGTCCACTTACCGTCTTCCTTTATAAGATAAAGATCGTCAATACTGTCTGATGATGACTTCTTGCTGCCCTTTACGGTAAGCTTGAGTTTATCAATCTTTATCATCTTTGTAATGCCGTTTGTATCCACATTGTAGTCGTCTGAAAGCTTATCCTTATACTTTTCAAGTTTTCTGTCTGTAATTTCCGACTTGTCCTTTATCTCATAAGTAATCTTTTTAACCTCACTGTCTATTTTGTCCTCATAGCCGTCAAGCTTGTTATCAAGGAATCTGTCAATCATCTTGTCATAATCATTAGCTCCGTAAATATCTCCGCTTATGCTGCTTGATATAGATACAATCGTAGTATCGTCATCATTCTTCATAGCCTTAACAAACTTGTTTAAAGTGGATTTATAGCCTGATGCACCGCTGATAATATTTGCTGTTAACGCTATAACAGCTATTACAACCACAGCACATACTACTGCAACCGCAATGCCGAGCTTTTTATTGCTTCCTCCTCCAGCTGCAGCCTTTGTCTCAGCTTTATCCTTTACAACATTTGAAACAGGTGTACCACATTGTCCGCAGACTGCGTCTCCGTCTTCCATCGGTGCACCGCAATTTGCACAGAATTTTGCCATAATATTATTTCCCTCCTCGATATGTAATAGAATCTTCTTTATACAGTAAATTTTACCATAATTGATTCTTAAATACTATAAAAAATAATTTCTTGTTAAGCATATCCTAATTATATAATCATAATTTTGACAACATACTTTATAAACAACCGATGTCTTATAATACTGTCAATAATAATTATAAATATAAATGTTTCGTAAAACTTATTCATGATTTACACTTAATATTTTAAGATGTATAATATTAATAATAAAGTAAGGAGTTTTTATTAAATATGAAAAAAATCATAATTGCCGCAACTTTTCTGGCTCTATCATTTTCTGTGTCGGCCTGCAGTCTAGGTGACAAGGGCAGCCTGAAAAAGATAACCGAAGGCAAAGAATTCAACGCCTGGGAAATGGATTTGGCCGAAAAACTTGAGTCATACGGGCTTGAGGACGATGAGAAGGAAAAGCTTCAAAAGATTGACGAAGAATGTGACGATATCAAGGACAATGATTACAAAACTCAGCTTTTGACTGCAAAAAAGCTTGTAAAGCTAAGCTCTCAAATAGAATCAAGGCTTGAGGATTCGGCTAAGGACCTTGTAGAGAAATTGGGTAAAACCGATGTACCGTACGCTTCTGAGGATGATAAGAAAAAGCTCTCGGAATACAGTGAAACTGTTTCAGACATGATAAAAAAGCATGACTTCAGCAATTACAAGGATATTTCAGAGAGTTTCAGTAAGCTTGTGGAATATTCAAGTACAAAGCTTACAGGCCTTGATGTAAACATAGTTCAGTTTGACTACACAAACTATCCTACAGTCAGAATGTATGTGGATGTAAAGGATTCATCGGGAAATGTTGTTACCAATCTCTCACCCAATATGTTCTTTGTCTCACAAAAAAGTGTGGCAAACGGTGATTTCCAATCCGTAACAATTAAGAATATATCAATGCTTGACCAAAAGGACGCATTGAACATTGACATGGTAGCCGATACCAGTTCCAGTATGGAAGGTGAAAGACTGAGCAGTGCAAAGACTGTAATGTCCACTTTTTTAAATACCGTACAGTTCAATGTAGGTGATAAAGTGAAGCTTACGGAGTTCAACTCATATATTGACAAAAGCGGAGTTTTCACATCTGATGTAAACGCACTTAATCAAAAGATTTTTTCATATGTGGCTTCCGGTCAGACAAAACTTTACGATACACTTATCTATGCCGTACAGGATGTATCGGGAATACCGGGTGCAAAATGTGTTCTGGCTTTTACAGACGGTGAGGATGTAGGAAGCTATAACAGTGCAAGCGATGTAGTCAATGTGGTATCATCCTACAAGATACCTGTTTATATAGTAAGAATAGGTGATAATTATAGTGCAAACGACCCTGAACTTATGCAGATCACTTCAGCCTCAGGCGGTGAGTTTAAGTACTTCTCTTCTTTCGGTATGGATATGGGTAATTTCTACAACAGCATATATACAGGAATGAAAAAGTACTACGAAATAGAATACGAAATGCCGGATCCGACAAACTATACGGATAAAAGAGATTTCAATGTGTATGTAAAGGGAGACGGTGTCGGTGGAAGTGCCGATATAGAGACAAACTCGGGAAACGACTTTTTCAATACTCTTCTCGGTAATTTCTTAAGAAGCTATATTGAAGATATGAATTCTCACAGTTACAATCAATTGGCTTCAAAGATAGATGATACTGTAAGTCCTACCGACGAAACCGGACTGAAGTATCAGATGTCAAAGCAGGTTACAGGCGGATTTGCCAATGTGGTAAGTGAAAGTCTGATGTCATACAGTGTAAGTTCAATCACGATAGTAGATGAAAATACTATAAAACTTGCTACCGACGAAGATTATGATGTTATACTTGACAGAAAGTACAGCTCCTTTACCGGAGATAAATTAAATCAGTTAAATAATATACTTTATAGAAATTCGTGGAATGTAGGTCCCGATTCACAAATAAGGATATGGGAAAGAGTAAACCAAAAACCTGAATATGTCCTCAAAAAAGGCAGTGACGGTGTTTGGAGATTTTCACAGTACTCCGTGGACCCGGGCAGCAACGCTACAATAGCGATATACGATGCCGTAACTGCATATTAATAAAAGGCACCTGTTTGACAATAACTGTCTCGCAGGTGCTTTTTTATTTAAGTTTTATAAAGGATATAATTTTATCAACAGACAGCAATGCCGCAACAAACAATATAAAATCATAAAACCTGCTGTCTTCAATCACACTCAAATAGTAATATATCGGATCAAGCCTTGTAATAAACTTGATACCGAAAACTCTTACATCAAATATTATGGGCGCAAAACTAATCAAAACGAAAATAAGCGAAAAAATAAGTGCTTCCAATATCTCGGCTCTTTTAAAAGTTTTTCTCAGTATATCCGCAATCAATATGAACGAGACCGAAAGTAAAAATATCGCTCCAATCTCAATAAATACATCCGCCGCCTGACCTGTCAAAAACAGTGTAAAAAGCATTACAGCTGCCAATGTAGCCGTAATGCCTACGCTGTATACAGATGCAATGACTCTCTTAATCTTTTTATCCGCCATAGAAAAAAGTCCTTTTTTCTCATCATTTAAAAAATATATATCGGCAGTCAAAGAACCTACAAACAGCCATATACACATAAACCCTCTTATCGGATATGTCATATAGTCAAGATTCTCATATGGGCTCTTCCCGTTTACACCTTCAAACTTTATAAAGTCACCGTCCACATTTATATCGTCAAAATATTTATCAAGCACCTTTGTATCACTCACACCGATTTTTCTCATATATTTTATATATTCAGAGTGTGCAATATACGGATACAGTGCAGCATACAGCTTTTCTCTTGTGATACTGTTTATAGAGGAGTCTTTTCCTTGAATTACCTTTACGCCTTTATCTCCGATATCGTCAAGCGAGTCAGGAAGTACCCATATAATATCAAGCTTTCCTCTTTTCAAACTTTCTTTTGCAAGTTGTTCATCGCCGTAAACTTCAAAGTCAAGTACACTCTTCTCATTCTTAAGCTTATTTACAACTGCTCTTACATCACTGTTGGATGAAGCGGACGCTACAATTCCGATATCAAGCAATCCCTTTTTTTGTTTGGATACCGACATAATACCGAATACAAGTAAAGGCAATGTAAGAAGCATTACTATAAACTCCGTCCTTTTTAGAAGTCTTTTAAAAAGAGCAATATACCATCTTTTTATTGTCAGGACATTATCTTTTATTTCGCAAAGCATATACCCCTCCGATAAATAAAATACTGTATACAAGTATCACCGCAAAATAAAAAATATCCACATTATACCCCATGCCGTCACTAAGTACCTGTATCCCTGCACCTGAAGGCAAAAACATTGAAACTCTTTTTACAGACTCGGGAAAAAATCTTATAGGGTAGATACATCCACCTATATATCCGAGTGAAATACCAAGTAACAGCTCTGTAAGTACCGCCACCACTCTTTTTGCTGTTATCTCATATATGAATAAATGTATTGAAGCAAACATAGCGGATAAAAAAACTATATCTTTGCAATATTCAAACAAATGTAAAGAATTATAATTTCCATGTAAAATATCACCTGTCAAAGCCATACCTGTTGTAAATATGATCACCATTAAGCTTATATACAGGCTTACTACAAGCATATCCGCAGTAAGTGAAGCAGCGTATGAAAGCCCTCTTGACTTTAATACCTTTAAAAGGCTCTCATTTTTTTCAGAAAGCAGCCCTCCAAGTCCAAGTCCTGTAAACATCATAAAAAGAATACTCATACCGCAAATATAATTATCCGTATCTGAAAGTGTGCTCAGAGTATCAACACTTTTTACATCGTATATTTTGCCTCTGCTCATTACATTCTTTAAAAGCAATATATTAAGTTCCGTATTTGCAAGCTCTCTGTTATATACCTGCGTATGATCAATAAGATAACCATCTGCCGCGTATATCGCTCTCTCGGAGTTTACCAAAAGTGTTGAAAAAACAGTCGCAACCTCCTTTGACAGATCACTTATCATCCCTCCACCTAAACTTATATATTCTATAGGTCTGTTTTCTCCGTTTTCAAGCGCCTCTATAAAGTCCTTATCTATTTTGAAATAACCTATTATATCACCTGATTTCAGAGAGCTTTTTGCCGCAGTCTCGTCCATATTTATAAACTTTATTGAAAACCTTGAAGCATCCATATTGTTTAACATCTCCACTCCAAGTTTCATATATTTATTTTCGATACTTCCTACTATGCCTACTCCTATCCTGCTTTGTGACTTACCTGCCGTCCCGATTTTTAAAGCAAAAATGCCACAAATACCTGCTATTGTCAAAAAATTAAACAAAAGAGCCATTGGAAGTACTCGAAACAATCTCTTTATTTGAATCAAAAGATAAGATTTAAACATCTAATCACCTATCAGTTTTGCAAGATTTTTTATATTTCCGTCAAAGCGGTAATCACTAAGTACTCCGTCTTTTAAAATATAATATCTGTCACATAAATTAAGCTCACCTTCATCATGTGTCACAATTATGACTATACCTCCACCGGCGGTAAACTTTTTTATATACTCATGTATTACTTCCTTTGCCGCAATATCAAGCGCCGCACTCGGCTCATCCATAAGCAATATCTTTGAATGTTTCTTTACCGCACAGGCTATTGAAAGTCTCTTTTTCATACCCTCGCTCAAAGTAGATACCCTTTTGTTTATAAATTTTGTAATGCCGAGGTCTCTTATTATTCCCTCTTTTGCACTGATATCCAAATATTTCCTGTCATGCCAAAGCAAAAGATTATCCTTTGCCGAAAGTTCCTCTATAATGGGATTTTGCTGCGGTATTATCCCTACAAGGAATCTTCTCCTTTTGTCATCCTTTAAAAGGTCATATCCCTCACAGATAAACTCCCCCTCATCCGCATCCGTTACTCCTGCCAATATAGAGAGAATGGTAGTCTTTCCGCTACCATTCCCTCCTAAAATCCCTATACAACTGCCAAACTCTATACTAAGAGATACTCCGCTTAGAATATCTCTTTTTCCGTATCTTTTTTTCAGTCCTACTATATCTATACTAGTTGATTTCATCTTCCAACTCATCCACATATTCGCTTGGGACTCCGGCTTTCCTTAACCTGTCTGTGAATTTGTCCTTATCAAAGTTCTCTCCGTACTCCTGCAAATCCGTATCTTTGGTAGAGTCAAGCTTCTTTCCGTCAAGCTCATTCGGCTTGTTGAATTTGCCTGTTGAATCGTCTATGGCCACTCTTACAAGAGTGTCGTCATCTTTCATAATATTTAAAATAACCGAACTCTTCTTTGTATCCTCTTGCACCTTTACACCTAAACTGTAGTCGGCTATATCTCTGTCGGTCACAGACGCCAAATCAAAGTCCATATCCATATATCCGTTTTTCAACTTTTTCAAATCTATTCTGTTGACACCGATGCTGACAGTTTGTCCTGAAGCTGTAATATCAAAATCTCCGATTAAAGCCGAGTTCTTTATCTTACCTTTACCGGTAATACTTAACTCATCATATCCGACGCCTATATTGATTTCAACACCCAGCTTTGAATCACTTACAGGAGTCTTGTACTCAATTACAGTCTGATTGTCTGCAACCAGTTCTTTTGCTACAACTTTCTTACCTGAAACCCATATACTGAATTCAAGGTCATTAAACTGTTCGCTGTCCGCATATTCACGCTCAAGCTCTGCAAGGCTTTTGAATTCATCATAAGCCTCCTTGCCTGATATTCCGTTATCTGAGAATTTTCCGTATGCGTCACCGCACTTTATAACAGTCTCTTTAAGTTCGTCGTCGTCAAGCGCTTTATCAAGAATATCCTTTTTGATTTCTTTTATTTTATCTCCCGATATATATGCTGTAAGCTTTGTAGCCTTCACTCTCACGCCCTGTGCTTCCACACTGTCTGAAGTCTTTTCAACATCATCTATATTTTCAAGAAAAATCTTTGTATACTTATCCGTAATCTTTTTAAGCTTTGCCGAATCCGGAACAGCCTCTGCAAACATAGCGTTTATACCCAATGTCTCAAAAGCATCGAACCTTCCCATGTACCCGATATTTCCCGATAATTCATCCGCATCAAATGTGAGTACATCATCTGAGAATTCAGGCAATTTCACCTGCATACTCTTATCATTCATATATGCATCTACCTTAAAAAGGTCCTTTTTATTCAGTTTTGTATTAAACTCGATACCTATATCATCAAGAGTAATATTTCCGTTATATTCCAATTGTAAACTGTCAAACCAATCTATATCACTGTCAAGTCCAAGCTCGGATGATAAAAAATCCTTTCCCTTGTTTGACAGTTCCAAACTTGCAATACCTTTTGTATTGTATCCGTCTCTGTATGCTTTATATCTTTCCTTCACTCTGTCTATTGACTTTCCGATATAACCTATTACCGAATCGGACTCTTTTTGTATTGCAGCCTTAAACTGATCCTTAGGTGAAGTAAATACGCTCTTTGCAACACCTAATCCCGCATACACAGCTCCCGCAACTACAACCGCAGCCAAAACACCCGCTATCAAAGCTACAGGTTTCTTTTTCTTCTTCGGACCTTCATCATATCCTTCAAAAGCACTTGCATCTGCCGGCTTGTAATCAGGGTTCTTTTCTCCGCAATTTGCACAGAACATCTCATCCGGTTCTAACGGTGCATTACATTTTTTGCAATTCATAAAATATCCTCCCGAAATC